>JBHBLB010000079.1:0-19752 GCA_041791495.1 Porphyromonas sp. | reverse complement strand
GATATTATCAAACCCGAAAATCTGGTGTACCAAAAGCCTGCGCTGATGAACGACACTCAGATGCACTACTGCCCGGGTTGTAGCCACGGTGTGGTACACAAACTCATAGCAGAAGTTATAGAAGAAATGAACATGGGCGACAAGTCTATCGGTATTGCACCCGTAGGTTGCTCGGTGTTTGCCTACAAGTACATAGACATCGACTGGCAAGAAGCAGCTCACGGTCGTGCTCCGGCTCTTGCTACTGCTATCAAGAGACTTAACCCGGATAAGTTGGTCTTCACCTACCAAGGGGATGGTGACTTGGCAGCCATTGGTACTGCAGAAACTATCCATGCTTGCAACCGTGGTGAAAATATCAGCATCATCTTCATCAATAACGGTATTTATGGTATGACCGGTGGACAGATGGCTCCTACAACGCTCGAAGGGATGCCGACGTCTACCTGTCCTTCAGGTCGCAATGTGGAGCTCAATGGTTATCCTCTCAAGATAAGCAACCTTCTCAAAGAGCTTGACGGCACTTGCTATGTTACGAGACAATCAGTACACAATGCGCCTTCTGTCAAGAAAACAAAGAAAGCGATTCGCAAGGCGTTTGAGAACTCGCTCAACAGAAAAGGCACCTCTGTCGTAGAAGTAGTGTCTACTTGCAACTCCGGTTGGAAGATGTCTCCTGCGGCATCTAACGACTGGATGGTCGAGAATATGTTTGCCAAGTATCCTATCGGTGACTTAAAGGATGAGTAAATAACCAACACTTAAATGACCAGGATTATGAAAAAATATGAGATCGTTATTGCCGGGTTTGGCGGTCAAGGGGTACTCTCTATGGGTAAGATACTTGCCTACTCCGGACTGATGGGGGACAAGGAAGTGAGTTGGATGCCTTCTTATGGGCCCGAACAGCGTGGTGGTACAGCAAACGTCACCGTCATCATCAGTGATGATAAGATTAGCTCTCCGATCCTTAATAGCTATGATATAGCTATTGTCCTAAACCAGCCTTCGCTAGATAAGTTTATCGGAAAGGTAAAGCCGGGAGGCATGCTCATCTATGATGACTATGGTATCCACACAGCACCTATGCGTGATGACATCAAGATCTACAAGGTCAATGCTATGGAAGCGAGTATGGAGATGAACAACTCCAAGGTCTTCAATATGATTGTCCTCGGAGGCTTGCTTAAGCTTGCGCCTATGGTAGAGATGGATCACGTACTTGCAGGACTCAAGAAGTCATTGCCCGAACGTCACCATAAGCTTATCCCACAGAACGAAGCTGCTATACGTAAGGGGATGGAGATAATCAAGGAGCAGTAAGTATCTACTACAATAAATGCAATGAAGGGGTTGTGTCCAAGTCGGGACATAGCCCCTTTGTCATTACTTACGGTACTGCTCTCCAAGAGGGCTCTTCTCTGCCCCAATGGTGGTATAACCCTTTTGTTATTACTTGTGGGTGTAATCAGGGAAAGGTGACGTGACAAAAGTGCGTTCTACCGTATCCATAGTGGTTTCCCGCTGCTGAAAGGTGCTTTTCCGCTGCAAAAAACTAATATCCAGAAGCAGAAAAGTAATCTTACGTTACTGAACATAACTCGATGTCTCGTTATCCGAAAGGTTGTATCCCATTATCCATAAACTCGTAACGACTTCGGTGAATTCCTGTCATAGGACATAACCTTATCGCTTCTTCGATATAATACAAATCGGGCTGTATCTAAGGGTAGACACAGCCCGATAGTTGTTTTGCCTTCCTTAGAGGGTGAGGGTCATCCCAACTGCGAGAGATAGGCAGCATAGTCGCTCTTTTGGTATCGCTCGATGCTTTCTTGGAGTATCTCCGAAGTAATCCAGCGGTTGTTGAAAGCGATCTCTTCGAGACACGCGACCTTAAGCCCCTGGCGTCGCTCTATGACTCGCACAAAGTCTCCTGCCTCATACAGAGACTCGTGTGTGCCGGTATCCAGCCAGGCGAATCCTCGACCGAGAGGCTCTACTTGCAGAGCACCCTGTGCCAAATACCACTGATTGACGGCAGTTATTTCGAGCTCCCCTCTTGCCGATGGCGTAATCCGTGTAGCCACGTCTACGACCGATGAGGGATAGAAGTATAGACCTACGATGGCATAGTTGCTCTTGGGCTCAGACGGTTTTTCCTCAATAGAGATCACCTTGTGGGTATCATCAAACTCCACTACCCCGTACCTTTCGGGGTCTCGTACGTAATACGAGAAGATGACTGCCTCACCGGTGCGCTCGACATGACCGCATACTCTCTGCAATGTTTGCGTAAACGACTGCCCGTAGAAGATATTGTCTCCGAGGATAAGGCATACATTGTCATTGCCGATAAACTCTTTCGCTATGATAAAGGCCTGGGCAATCCCTTCTGGACGAGGCTGAATTGCATAGCTTATCTCCATTCCCCATTGCCTACCATCGCCCAAGAGCTTTTCAAACAACCTCTTATCGTCCGGAGTAGTTATGATCAATACTTCCCTAATCCCTGCAAGCATCAACACCGACAGGGGGTAGTATATCATAGGTTTATCGTAGATAGGGATCAGTTGTTTTGAGAATGGGATGGTCGCAGGATACAACCTTGTGCCGGACCCTCCGGCAAGTACTATTCCTTTCATCTCGGAAAAACGTTTTGATCTATGCGCCGATTAAGTCGCGGAGATACGCTTCGACCTTTTCAATCGATATATCTCGTAAGATGACTGTCTTATCTTCATCGAGGAGATATAGTGTCGGGAATGCACGCAGATGGTAGAGTTGCTCATTGTCGATACGCATCTCTTGCTCGATGCCTACGGTAGCCCATGAGGGGATACGGTCACGGTACTGCCGCCACTCCTCTACCCGTGTGCCGCTGTATATGCAAAGCAAGGTGAACTTTCCCCCCTTTGCAGCTGAAGAGAAGAGTTCGCTCACAGAGATATGCTCCAGTACTTCCTGGCAAGTATGACAATCCGGATCGTAAAACATCAGTAGTAGCTTCGGAGCTTTTACTAAACTCAGGCGAGTCTTCTCGGTCCCTGGGAATAGGGCGAACTGAAAGTCCGTGGCTTTCGTGCCAGGTTTGTTCTTCTCATACAGGGCAAGCCTATCGACGAACCGCACACTGTCCGCAAAAGTTATCTTGGAGCTCTTCAATGCTTCTTGGAGAATTATGGCATACTGCCCCTCATTGTACACCGGGGATCTCGGATTGTCGAGATAAAGCTCCGCAAGACCGATCAAGTTGAGATAGAACGACTCGTTGGCTTTCTCTATTGCTTCAGCAATGGACTTTCCAAACTCTCCCTCCTGCGCTATCGCACCGATGGCAAAATAGTCCGATAGGAACTGCTCAAAGACCGTTTCGGTCGGGAATTGGGTTACTGAAAGAGAGTCGTAACCCTGCCATACATTGCGTACAATATACGATGCCCGCATAGCAGGATCGGTAATGCTCACGGGAGGAGTGGGGAAAGAGGGAGGCGCAACCTTGTCTGCTGTGCTCTGCCCCTTGGTGACACAGCTGCCGAAGAGTGCGAGAGCACAGCAGATGATTGCAGTTTTGAGAGAAAGATACATCCTTACTTTATTTGGTCCTGAACTTAGACCAGTCCACATTCTTCATCGTTCCTGTCTCAGAGAACTGGCGATGATACTCGAAGCAAGCTCCGAGGTGCTGCGGGGTCTGACCGGTAACACCGAGATTGATGTACTCTCTCAGGTTCTCACGATAGTCAGGGTGTACACAGTTTTCGATAATACATTCGGCACGCTCTCTCGGAGATTTACCTCGAAGGTCTGCAATACCGTACTCGGAGATGATAATCTTGACGGAGTGCTCGCTGTGGTCCATGTGAGATACCATAGGGACGAAAGCACTGATATCACCATTTTTCGCTGTCGAAGGAGTGGTAAAGATTGAGATATACCCCGATCTCGTAAAGTCTCCCGATCCGCCTATCCCGTTCATCATCTTGGTACCAAGTACGTGGGTTGAATTGATGTTGCCGAAGATATCTGCCTCAAGAGCCGTATTGATAGTTATAAGACCAAGGCGACGTATCACTTCAGGGTTGTTGGAATACTCCTGCGGACGAAGCACAAGTCTCTCTTTGAAGAACGGCAGATCCTTATAGATCTCAAGGATAACATCCCTAGAGACTGAGAGCGAACAACCACTTGCAAACTTCACCTTCCCCTTCTTCATCAAAGTGATTACGGCATCTTGGATAACTTCGGTGTACACTTCAAATGCGGGGATCTCCTCATTGTCGCCCATAGCACCGAGTACGGCATTAGCGACATTACCTACCCCACTCTGCACCGGCAGGAAAGAAGCAGGTATACGACCGGACTTGAGCTCGGAGACAAGGAACTTCGCCACATTCTCCCCTATGGCTTTGGTCACATCATCAAGCGGAGCGAAGCCACCATCATCGTTAGGTTCGGATGTACGCACTACGCCAACTATCTTTGCGGGATCTACCTTCACGAACGGCTGTCCTACTCTATCTCGTACATCATATATATCTATTGCCTTGCGACAAGGAGGATCTATCGGTTCGGCTATATCGTGAAGCCCACGTACTTCTTTGGGATGACGGTCATTGAGTTCCACAATGATCTTGTCGGCGAGGCGGCAAATAGTAGGTAAAATACCCACTCCGGTCGTCGGCACTATCTCACCGTCCTCTGTCACATCCGCAGCTTCTACAATAGCAACATTGATCTTGCCTAAGAAGCCATACCGTAACTCTTGTGCAAGGAGCGATAGATGCATATCATAATATTGGGCACCGCCACTATTGAGAAGGGTTCTCAAATCCTTGTTCGACTGATAAGGTGTCCTGAACTTTATCGCATTGGCACGGGCCAACTCCCCGTCGAGTCTATCTCCTGTAGAGGCTCCGGTGAACATCCCAATCTGGAATGGGCGACCTGCCTCATGCTCCCTGCGTGCACGTTCAGCTATGGCTTTCGGCACAATTTTAGGACATCCGGCAGGAGTAAATCCGCTAAACCCGACATTGTCACCGTGATTGACAAACATAGCAGCCTCTTCGGCTGAAATAAACTTTAAAGACATCTTCTTCAAATTCCTTTTTTCGTTAGTACTTTCGTTGCAATATTTCGCTTATTATTATCGCTCTTCTTAGATCTTCGGGGCGATCCCCTAGGATATTTTCATAGTTATCGTCGCTCGTCTCAATAGGTTGGGACGTTGCGACTTTTGTATTTGGTTTGGGTTTTGATATAGGCTTAGTGACTGCGACAGGGGCATCGCTCATGATCACTTTGCTATGATCATAATCATACATATCGGACATCTCGGATATCTCATCCGCTTCCGAAAGAGACTCCTTTACCTCCGATACGATGGTATCATCACTTGTGACCTCCAGTTTTTTGGATACTCCCTTAAATATCGCATATATAATGAGCAAAAAGATGCCCACAATGATTGTACTCATAAGCTAATAGGGTAAGTTTTCGTACATTTGTCTTCAAATGTAATTATTACTTTCTCTGTAAACAAATTCGGAGAGACTTTTTTATCTCACAGAACTACTATATTTCCACAAATGAATTCGGATATACATAATAATCCACACGAAAGTAATCAGACCCCTAAGAAGTTATATATGGAAACCTATGGGTGTCAGATGAATATCGCAGATAGCGAAGTAGTCTACTCTATCATGCAGATGGATGGTTACGAAATGACTGATGATATTAACGAAGCTGACGCCGTTTTTCTCAATACTTGTTCCGTACGAGATAACGCAGAGCAGAAGATTTATAACAGACTTAGCCAGATAGATGCCCTACGGCGCAAGCATAAACCCGGGATGGTGGTCGGTGTGCTTGGGTGTATGGCTGAGCGAGTCAAGCAAACACTCATCGACGAGCACCATGCCGATCTTGTAGCGGGTCCGGACTCTTACCTCGATTTGCCCAATCTTGTCGGAGCCGCTGAGCATGGGGAAAAAGCCATAAATATAGAACTCTCTACCGATGAGACGTACAAGGATGTCATTCCCGTCAAGATGGAGGGGCTTCATATCTCGGGCTTTATCTCTATCATGCGGGGCTGCAACAACTTCTGTACCTACTGTATCGTCCCCTATACTCGGGGTCGTGAACGCAGTCGTGAGGTAGAGAGCATCCTCAAGGAGCTTGATGTCATGAGAGAGAAGGGATACCGTGAAGTGACGCTTCTGGGCCAGAATGTCAATTCATATAGATATAAGACGGCTTCCGGCGACACTGTGGACTTCACCGCCCTACTCGACCTTATCGCAGCACGTGCACCGCAGATGCGCATTCGCTTTACCTCCCCTCACCCCAAAGATATGAGCGACGAGACCATTGCGATGATGGCGAAGCATCCCAATATATGCAAGCACATCCATCTCCCGGCACAGTCCGGCAGCAATAAGATTCTGAAGCTCATGAATCGCAATTATACTCGTGAATGGTACCTTGACAGAGTGGCACAGATACGTAAGATGATGCCAGACTGTGGCATATCTTCAGATCTCTTCTGTGGTTTCCACAACGAGAGCGAGGAGGACTTCCAGGACACTCTTGACCTAATGCGCGCGGTGGGATACGACTCTGCGTTTATGTTCAAGTACTCTGAGCGACCGGGGACTTACGCTGCTCGTAAGCTCGAAGATAATATCCCTGAGGAAGTTAAGCTGGACCGTCTCCAACGAATGATAAACCTGCAGAACGAACTTTCGGAAGAGAGCAATAAACGAGATATAGGGAAGACATTCGAAGTCCTGGTAGAGGGCTTTTCCAAAAAGTCAAGAGAGCAACTGTACGGTCGCACACAGCAAAATAAAGTTGTGGTCTTCGACAAGGGGGATGCCCGCATCGGCCAGTTTGTCCACGTTACTATCGAGCGAGTATCGTCCGCTACGCTTATCGGTCACAGGGTTGCATCGCCGACTACATAATGGGGGCTTCACAATGCACGATACTATTCTACCCTCACTTCCCCCCACACTCATCGATAAGTACAATGTACCGGTGCCACGCTACACAAGCTATCCGCCGGCCAACTTATTCCATACCGGTTACACCTCTGCCGATATGATTGACGACGTGGTTGCGTCAAACTCTGTGGGGAGATCCGATCTCTCGTTCTATATCCATATCCCCTTTTGCAAGAGGATATGCTCCTACTGTGCCTGCAACAAGGAGTTGTTCCCCTCTGCCAAGGAGGGTGTCGCCACATATATAGAGCATCTGCTTCGCGAGTTTGATATACTCCGTCGCCATATAGATCCGAGCCGAAAGATCTCCCAAATACATTTCGGCGGGGGCTCCCCTACGGCTATTCCACTCATCCATATCGAACAGATCCTGACCGCTATCACTTCCGCATTTGAGCTGAACGCCGATGCCGAAGTAGCGATAGAGTGTCATCCCGGTTATCTTGGCGATGAAGAGTGGGACTACTTGCTGCGTCTCCCATTCACACGATACAGTGTGGGCGTCCAGGATTTCGACTCTGTCGTCCTCAAGAACGTAAAGCGTACCCCATCCCGACTACCCGTCGATGAGATCGTTCGCCGGATCCACGATGCCGGGAAGCGGGTCAATCTTGACTTCATCTACGGTCTGCCGGGGCAAGATGTCGATAGCTTTCGGGCTACGATGGTACAAGCCTTTGCTTGCGTCCCTGACCGCCTCGTGACCTTCTCGTACGCGCATGTACCATGGCTCCACGAGATACAGAAAGAGCTCGAACTCCTGGGTCTCCCGGATATGACCTCCAAGAAAGCGATGTACGATGTAGCTGCCAGCGAAGCACTACGCAACGGCTACGAGATCATAGGGCTCGACCACTTTGTCAGGTCGGACGATCCCCTCTCAATAGCTCGCGGCGAACACTTGTTGCATCGCAACTTCCAAGGGTACTGCACCATTACGACATCAGGACAGGTCTATGCCCTCGGAGTTACGGGGATATCACAGCTGGAGGGTTCGTATGCTCAGAACATCAAGACGATCTCCGAGTACTGCGATGCCGTAAATCGTGGTGAGCTCCCTACGCACATCGGCTATCGTCTTTCCGATGACGAACGCCTAGCACGCGACATCATCAACGACTTGATGTGCAACTACCGCACCTCTCCTCTCGCTATTGCCCATCGCCATGGGCATAAGGTGGATGAGCTGAGCGCACTGTCGATCCTCAAATATGAGGCTCTCAGGCAGATGATTCAGGATGGGCTCTGCCTTGTCGAGGGGAAGGACACACTTGTCGTACCGCGCTCTGCGCACCTTTTTGTACGGAACGTAGCGTCACTCTTCGATATACACTACAACCCGGATAAGACAACCGGATACTCAAAGCCTATTTGAGCCACTGACTACTTCGGGAAGAGAGCGAGAGAGCTCGTGCCACTATTCACTTTGGGGCACGAGCTCTCTTGTCGTTGAGCCCGGGAGAGAAGATACGAGCATACGATAACAAGTTTGTCTGCTACCGTATCTGACGTGATTTTCAGGAGCTGACAAGTAATTTTCAAGGACTGAAAACCAATAATCAGGGGTTGAAATATACTTGTCCGCTCCTGAAAGCAGAAATATATACCGTTGTCCGAAAGATTCCAACCAATCTCGGAGTTTTTCCTATCACAACACAGTCACATTATACTGACTAAAACAAGAGTGTTCGCTCGCTCTTACTCGAGACTATTTCAGGCTAAATTTTGTATCTTAGCACTCGTAATATGTGTACTCGTCCCGATGGTATGACAAGAGGATGCCGGGAAGGACACATAAGTAATCGTCCAACATAACATCTGCAAGGTAATCTCCTGCATATAAGACACGTTACCACTATGAATAATTTTACGTTCTGCAATCCCACCCGTATCATCTTTGGGAAAGACGCCATCCAAAGGATCACCAAATACCTGCCGACACAAGCACGAATCCTCCTTACCTATGGAGGGGGAAGTATCGTTAAGCATGGGATATATGATGCTGTGATGGCTCAGCTCGGTGGCTATACAGTCATCCCCTTCGGAGGCATCGAAGCCAATCCGGATGTGGCAACGCTGGAGAAGGCAATAGAGCTGGGACGTAGGGAGAATGTAGACTTTGTGCTTGCCGTGGGCGGAGGGTCTGTTGCCGATGGCAGCAAACTCATTGCAGCCGGTATACATACCTCATGGTCGGCATGGGAAATCGTCCAGACAGGGAAGTACGAGAAGGCACTGCCCCTCGGCGTAGTGCTCACCGTACCTGCTACCGGGTCGGAGATGAACTCCGGGGCAGTGATTTCGAAGAGAGAGACAAAGGAGAAGTTGGCATTCTACAGCGAGTACCCGATCTTTTCTATCCTTGATCCGACCTATGCGTATAGCTTGTCAGAGCATCAGGTGGCCTGCGGGATCGCAGATGCCTATATCCATATCTGCGAACAGTATCTCACCTACCCCAATCAAAGCGGTGTGATGGATAGGATGTCCGAGGGCGTCCTGCTGAACCTTATAGATATTGCACAGAAGAAAGGGGCAATTGAGGCACACGACTATGATACGTTCTGCGAGTATATGTTATCGGCTACGATTGCCCTTAACGGATTTCTCAGCATGGGAGTGGCACAGGACTGGCTGACACATATGATAGGTCATGAGATCACTGCACTTGCCGGAGTCACTCATGGTGCATCATTGGCTCTGCTCTATCCGTCCGTGCTCAGAGTCCTCAAGGCACACAAGGGAGAGAAGATAGTACAGTATGGCAGACGAGTGTGGGGTATCACCGCTACAAACGACGAGGAGGTCATAGAGCAAGCCATAGCAAAGACCGAAGACTTCTTCCGATCTCTCGGGCTCTCGGTCAGCATGGCTGAAGAGGGTCTTGGCGAAGATGTGGCGGACGAAGTACTCAGACGTCTTCGCGAGAGAGGGATAAACTACGGGGAAAATCAGATAGGGACAGCAGAAGTCGTCGCACTCGTACTCAACGACTCCATGAGAAGAGGATAGGATGAATGCTTGTCGTGCGTTTTACAGTTACTAATTCAACCTTATGACAATGAAAAGGATTTCAGACTTCAAGCATATCTGTTTACTTTTGATCTGTATCCTATCGCTTACAGCGGTCGGGTGTAAGTCGGATGGAGACTACAGTGCACTGACGCTCGGAAGGGAGGAGATCAATGACATCCCCGTAAGCGGCGGCACCTTCAAAGTAATCATCACGTCGGGAAAAACGTGGACCGCGACAGCATCCGACACGTGGTTCAGAACCGAAAAGGGCGACAAGGGCATCTCCCGTACCATTGTCACAATAGTAGTGGATGCCAACCTTTTGGGCGAAGCACGGCAAGGGACTCTGACTTTTGCCACTGAAAATGAGACAAAGGTCATATCCCTCACCCAGAAAGCGGGGGAAGTAAACATAGACCAAGTGCAGTATAAGCTCCCCGTCGTCTTCCATGTCCTGTATAGCGACCAGACACAAGCAGAGGATAGACCGTCTGGCGTCTATATCACCGAGGTGATGGAACGGGTGAATAAACTGTACAAGCCGGTGGGTGATCCCTCTTTCGGCATCCCCAAACCCGAGGACGCTCTCAAGTATCCTCGTGATGCGAACGATAATGTTCGCCCAAATATGAATATCGACTTCGTCATGGCAGATAAGAAGCCTGACGGCACATCCCTATCTACACCGGGCATCCACTCGGTCAAAGTGGATTGGACTGAAGCGGAGTACACGGCAGTCTTACATGATAAGAGCGGAGGAGTCTTCCACTCGATGGCTTGGGATCGCTCACAGTATATCAACATCTTTGTCTTCAAATTCAAAAAAAGTCAGCCCACTCCCGAAAATCCCAACAGAGGAGAAGTGCATGGAGCCACATTCCTACCGTCACTGATGCCAGGACACTCCATGAGCGGCTTTGAGGTTTACAGTGCAAGCGCTCTCAATGAGTACAACCATGTGATCGTCATCAATACAGCGGCATTCACGAAAGATAAGGCAACAGGACAAGAGCTATACAATCCTGCTGCAACCATAGCCCATGAACTGGGTCATTACCTTGGGTTGTACCACACCTTTGCAGAGAATGAGACACACACCGAACTGTCGAATACCTGCGTAGACTCCGACCACTGTGAGGATACTCCTTCGTACGAAAGAGTGTCGTATATGGCTAAGCTCTTCGAGTATGGTAGCAACTTGACACAGTTTCAATATGAAGAACTCTTGCTGCGTATGAATTGTGAAAAGCGGAGGTTCTACTCGACCAACATAATGGATTACGATGTGTCTCACAAGGATATGTTTACGGCGGATCAGCGGAAACGCATTCGTACTGCCCTTTACTTCAGTCCTCTCATCCCGGGATTGAAACTCTACTCGCAAAGTGATCTGAAAGTGGCAGTGGAAGATCCGAACCCAAGCATACCTCCGATCATTGTCTGTGGACCTCATAGCTCTACCTCCAACAGCCACTAAGTACTACTTTACCACACATTGATGAACCATTGAATATGAGTAAATTCGGCCAACACTCCATATTTAAGCATAATCTCTATCTTCAGAAATCGACCCTTTCCATTCTGCTTATCGTAATAGCGAGTTTGCTGTTTGGGGTCTTCTTTTCCGACTTCTATACCAAGGGCGAGCCGAGAGAGGCTATGGTAGCCCAGTCTATGCTTCGGACGGGAGAGTATATCCTGCCGAAAGTCTATGGGGAAGAGATCGCATACAAACCTCCAATGATGCATTGGATCATAGCACAGGTATCATCGCTTACGGGCGAAGTGACTGAGATCACCTCACGTATACCGTCTGCCGTGGCAATGGTCGTGATGTCTGTCGTCTTCTTTGTATTTGTTGCCAATCGTTCGAGGTATCGTCAAGCCTACCTGGCAACGTTGATGATGATAACTTCTTTCGAACTACATCGCTCAGCTATCACTGCCCGTGTGGATATGTTGCTGACGATGTTCATCGTCCTTACGCTACTTGCACTATACAGATGGGAAGAGGCGAAGCAACTAAAGGAATTTCCCTGGTGGATCCCCCTATTGATTTCAGGAGGGATACTGACCAAAGGTCCGGTCGCTCTGATACTTCCTTTGCTGATCTTCGGAATCTACCTCTTGCTTCTCAATAAATATCCGATCAAGGGAATAATACTTTCGCTCATCTACATATCCATCACGTCGTTACTGCTCCCGATACTGTGGTACATCGCAGCCTGGAGGATAGGTGGGACTGACTTCCTTTACATTGCGGGGGCTGAGAACATCATGAGGTTCTTCAATATAACTCCCTCACACTTGCACTACACCCTAGGACATGAGGCTCCTATATATGTCGTGCCACTATACGTACTGGTGGGATTCTTGCCTTGGACGCTACTGTTGCTCTTCAGCGTTCCGTACAAGAAATATCTCCAAAGCAAAGGGAGCACGGGGGTAAGAAGGATCAAAAAGGCTCTTATAGAGCGCATCAACGGAATGTCTTCTCTGCACCTCTACTCTATCGTCATCGTTGTGGTCACTATACTCTTCTATATGATTCCAAGCAGTAAGAGGAGCGTATATCTACTGCCAATCTATCCGTTCGTCTCGCTACTGATGGCTTATCATGTACTAAATCTGATTAAGAATGCCAAGAAGTCAATCCGCATCTTTAGTATTATCATATCCGTCATCACAGCAATACTTATCACGGCTTCTGTAACATTGATGTTTGGGACAAGCATAATATTCGAGACCTTTCCCCAGATATCGGAACGTACACGTATGGATATCGAACTAATCAGTAGCAGTCTAAACCGATATAACGTACTTACTTGGGGGCTGATCATCTCTATGATAGCTGCCATCATATCCCTACTCTATCAAAATAGGAGGTATAACTTTACCAAGCTGATGTACTGCAACATCATTGTCGTATACCTTATCAATCTTTATATCGATGGGCCGGTAATGATTAACTTCAAGGAACATCATTGTGCCAAGACTTTTGCTATTGAAGTCAATAAAGTTATCCCACCGACCACGCCTCTCTATATATACAATAATCTTAAGGATGGGTTCCGCAATCTATACGGTCCGGTCTTTTATCTCAACAGACCTGTGACCGATCTGCATAGTGCTACGGAACCGGAAGGATATATACTGGTATGGGAACGAGACCTTGAAAAGCTGCAAGAGGTATGGGCAAAGCAATATACCTTTGAGGTTATCTTTAAGGACAGTCGCCGTATTCAAGAAGGTGGATATGCACTGCTTGTTAAGTTTTCTAAGGATCAAAAGAAGTAAGTAATGCTTCCATTCCGGCTGATAAGCGCACTTACAATACTATCGATGCTGATCGGTGGGTGTCACAGTACTACCCCTCCGATAGGAACGATAGAAATTGATAGTGATAAACCCTCCATACACAACGGGAAGTTACCGATAGGACTTACGATAGGAAGCAATAGTCAGCATGGCAAAGACCTACTGAATCATAATATTCTCGCCAACGGAGGATTTGAACTTGCGCAAAAGCCCGAGAACTGTACCTACAATCCAACAACTAAGATCCTAACCACACCGAATGGATATTCCATAAAATACCCAGGGATTGAGGCTCATTGGGGATGGGAAAAGGTAAGAGGACTCATTGAGGTTAGGACACATACAAGTGAAGGATACAAAGGACACTACCTATCTCTCCATCCTTCGGGAGACAGTATCCCCGAAGCCGCAGTGTTACATACGGGGAACTCTGTTGCAGTAACCCAAGGCTCAGAATACTCTTTCAGTATCGATGCCTACTCGTCAGTAGATATGCTTTCACTCTCTATCGTACTTGTTGATACTTCGATGGTAGAGGTTTCGTCTGTACATACGCTTTCCCTGTCATCTTCATGGGAAAAACATAACATTTCCTTAAAGGTAAAGAGTGATGCCAAGGCGGCACGTTTGCTATTATGGACCACAGGGAGTGGAAGTGGGAGTGTGCATATTGATAATTGCGTTCTCACTCAAACAGGTCATTCGATAAGGTACGGTCTGGATAGCAAGCTATATGCGCTTATTAAGGGATTCGGTGCCGACTTCCTTCGTTTCCCGGAAGGGAGAGTTGCCAATGGATACTTTGTGGGGACATATCCCGATTGGCAATCTCTAACACTGCCGCAAAAGGGAAGAGAACCTATATGGACAATCAAAGGAGAAGAGTATTCCGGTGCTTTCGGGATTGAGGAGTTTCTTGACTTATCTGACGACCTCCGTGTCCCTCCTATCTACATTACCAATGTCGGGATCACAGACATTACAGCAAATCCACGTAGTGAGAATATCAAAGATCTCGAAGAGCGTAGCCACAAAATCGTAGCACTGGGAAAGTACATCCGTACAAAATATAACTTCACTCCCGATTCTATGCATCTCACTCCTGCAATCCAGCTTGGTTATGATATGACCATGCAAGACTACGCCAGGCGTTTTAATACCATCAGCGAGCAATTCAAAGCAGAAGACCTTCAGATAGATCTCATAAGCTCTGCCGATATGACCCGTCACCAACGCTTTAGTAATTATGTTTTTGATGCGTCAGGTAGTGCTATATCTTCACCACATATTAGCGATCTTATTCCGGACATCGAAGATGAAGTTATAATGCTCAGGCAACCCGTAATGCTTGGGGAATGTCACTTTATTCCGTCAAAGGGAGCATCATTTATACCTTCGTTAGTTTTAAGAGCTGCATTTATGCTCAATGCCGAACGCAAGACAACTCATCTTCATGGTATTACCATGACACCATTTTTATCAGACACAAGATCGTCAGAGTACTATCCGCTTATTTTGGTAAACGGTAATACATATACACCGACCGAGTTATATCATCTCCTGCATGCATTTGTGCGGATGAGAGGAGAGCGTCTTCGTGAACTCAATGAGGTAGAATCGACAGATGCTAAACCTATTCGGTCACTTTATACTTCACTTACTTCATCACCGGATAATAGCATCTTCTACCTCAAAGCTGTCAATACGACACGCCATCCATTACCATATCGCATCGTATTCAAAGGGAAAGCCTTTTCACCCAAGCGGGTAAATAGCATACACTTCCGCCCTAAAGCAAAGACAACGACCCAAGATCTCTCAGAGTTTAACGATTATACGATAGAGAAGCGTCAGGGAGAGATCCGTACCTCACAAGTGATGTCGTATACATTTGCTCCGTACGAGATAGTATTTTTTGAGTATCACAATAAGTAACAACTATGTCTCCTTATCTGGTCCTTACCATTACTTTCGGCTACTTTATCATTTTGTTTCTTGTCTCCTATCTTGCCGGGAGGAAGGCAGATAATCAAGGCTTCTTTATCGGTAATAGGAGTCAATCATGGTATCTTGTAGCCATTGCGATGATCGGTTCGGGGATAAGTGGCGTCACCTATGTATCTGTACCGGGTATGGTAGCGGCAAGCGCGTTCTCTTATCTACAGATGATTATGGGCTTTATGGTGGGACAGTTGATTATAGCATACGTTTTACTGCCCCTTTTTTATCGGATGAAGTTGGTTTCGATCTACGAATACCTCCGACAGAGATTCGGTATCGCCTCATACCGTACGGGAGCTTGGTTCTTTTTCATATCCAAGATGTTGGGAGCCTCGGTACGTCTCTTTCTCGTTGTATTGACGATGCAGTTACTGGTCTTTTCGCCTCTGGGCATTCCTTTTATCTTCAATGTGCTGATGACCATGCTATTGGTGTGGCTGTATACATTCTTTGGAGGGGTGAAGAGTATGATATGGACAGACATACTCAAGACATTCTGTCTGGTTGTTTCAGTGGGTCTGTGTATCTATTATATCGCAAATGGCTTAGATCTTGACTTAGGAGGTGTGGTGCAAACAATACGTTCGAGCGATATGTCTCAAGTATTCTTTACTGAAGATGTCAATGACCGTCGCTTCTTCTGGAAGCAGTTCCTTGCAGGGATATTCATAGTCATAGCCACGAACGGACTGGATCAAGATATGATGCAACGCAATCTAAGCTGTAAGAACCATACGGAAAGTCGAAAGAACATGGTAACAAGTATGCTGTTCCAGTTCGTCATCATTGCGCTTTTCCTCACGCTCGGTCTGCTTCTGTATACATACGCTGCTCACGAAGGGATTGCATTGCCGGCAAAGAGCGACGAACTCTTCCCGATGCTGGCAACGAATGGATACTTCCCCACAATAGTAGGAGTCCTCTTCATCATAGGATTGATCTCGGCGGCATATTCGGCCGCAGGTTCTGCACTGACGGCACTTACCACCTCCTTTACTATAGACATACTCGATGGGCATAAGAAAGACGAACACACTCTCTCCAGCCTGAGACGCACCGTGCACCTATGTATGGCAGCAGTGATGGGGGTATGTATCTATATCTTCAACGCAGTCAATAATACATCTGTCATAGATGCCACATACATCTTGGCAAGTTATACCTACGGACCTATACTTGGGCTCTTTGCTTTTGGTATGCTTGTCAAGCGACCTGTACGGGATCGTTTCATTCCGGTTGTAGCTATTCTTGCTCCCATTATCAGTTTCGTTTTCGACCACAACTCAGAGATATGGTTCGGAGGTTACAAGTTCGGATACGAGATATTACTGCTCAATGCTCTGCTTACTATGGTGGGATTGAGCCTGCTTATTATTCCCCAAAGCAAAGAAAGCAAATGATACTTATTGCAGATAGCGGTTCGTCAAAGACAGATTGGATAGTCTCGGACTATCGCAACGTGATCCTCCGGCATACGACTAAGGGTCTCAATCCTTACTTTGTCGATACCATGGAGATCTCCAAAACCATCTCTATCGAACTTATGGATAAGCTCTCCGGTCTCGATATCGTATCCGTACACTTCTATGGTGCGGGGTGTACACCACAGAAGTGCCATATCGTCCGGGAGGCACTCCTACAACACTTCGATGGACATATCGAAGTGTCATCCGATATGTTGGGAGCGGCACGAGGACTTTGTGGTAACTCCTCAGGCATCGTAGGGATACTCGGCACAGGGGCTAACTCATGTCTGTACGACGGGAAGGCAATCGTATCGAACATCTCACCGCTCGGGTACATCCTCGGAGACGAAGGGAGCGGAGCTGTCATCGGTCGTCTCTTCCTCGGTGCTCTACTCAAAAACCAGTTATTTCCGGGACTGAAAGAGCACTTTCTCGATACATATCAGTTATCTGTCGGAGAGATCATCGAGAAGGTATATCGAGGAGCAGAGCCCAATCGCTTTCTTGCCTCCTTTGCACCCTTTATTCGTTCGCATACCGACCGATCAGAGGTGTATGCATTAGTATCAGAAGCCTTCTGCACATTCATTCGTCGCAACATCGCTCAGTATACGGACTACACGAAAGTGCCCGTACACTTTACAGGCTCTATCGCATATTATTTCAAAGATATCCTTGAAGAGTCATGTACTCAAGAGGGTATCCGCATAGGGCAAGTATTGAAGTCCCCAGCAGAAGGTCTGATCCGTTACCATTCACAACCATAATATGAGTCACATGAAGATAACAGAGCTCCCCTCTCTTTACGATAATCTGGAGTCGAAGTCCACGCTCGAACTACTGACAGAAATCAATCAAGAGGACCACAAAGTCGCTAATGCCGTCAAACAAGTCGTACCAGAGATTGTAAAGCTCGTAGACGATATATACCTCCGGATGCTACAAGGCGGTAGAGTTTTCTATATCGGAGCAGGCACGAGTGGGAGACTTGGCGTCTTAGATGCGTCAGAGATACCGCCCACCTTCGGTATGCCCCCTACTCTCTTCGTGGGTCTTATTGCCGGAGGTGAGCAAGCGTTGCGACATCCTGTCGAGCATGCCGAGGATATGACCGGTCAAGCCTGGGCAGATATGGAGGCCCATGGGATATGCACCCTCGATACGGTCATAGGGATAGCGGCAAGCGGCTCTACGCCCTATGTACTCGGAGGGCTCAGAGATGCTGCCCGACGAGGTATACTTACGGCAAGCATCACCTCCAATCCCGGCAGCCCCATCACCCAAGTAGCGGATCACTCGATAGTGACAGTAGTAGGACCGGAGTATGTGACCGGGAGTTCGCGTATGAAGTCCGGGACAGCCCAGAAACTTGTCCTCAATATGATCTCCACCTCTCTGATGATCAAGATGGGGAGAGTACAAGGCAACCGCATGGTCAATATGCAACTCAGCAACGACAAACTGATAGATCGCGGCACCAAGATACTTGTCGATAAGCTCTCCATCCCTTACGACGAAGCCCAAGCTCTCCTTCTTTCCCACAGGTCGGTCAAATCCGTCCTGGACAAATACGAAAAGTAATCCCACATGGTCCCAATGATACGACTTCTCCTTATCGCGCTGATTTTCTCCTATGGCGCATCATCGCTTTGGGCCCAAAGCAAAGTGCGTGTAGGAGCAGACCATATCAATGAGATAGTCTTCCGCACCAAGGACAAACGAGTCGGCATAGCCACCAACCATACAGGGATACTCTCGGACGCGGCGAAGACATTCCTGATCGACACACTCCTAAGTAGAGGAGTGGACATACGTATGATATTCACGCCCGAGCACGGACTGCGAGGCGATGTCGATGCCGGAGCGCATATAGCATCCGGGAGAGATCCTCAAAGCGGTCTCCCGGTCGTCTCCCTATACGGCAAGGACAAGAAGCCCAAGCCTACCCAGCTCCAAGGGATAGATATGATGCTCTTCGATATGCAGGATGTAGGAGTACGCTTCTACACATACATAAGCACCCTGTACTACATCATGGAGGCATGTGCCGAACAAGGGGTCTCGCTCCTGCTCCTCGACCGACCCAATCCCCACGATACCATAGACGGAGCTGTGATGAACAACGAAAAGTACCGCTCCTTTGTCAGCCTCCTCCCCATTCCGACAGTACACGGTCTCACCCTGGGAGAGGCTGCGTTGATGATCAATGGCGAGAAGTGGCTACGCGATGGCCTGCAAGCCAATCTGTCTATCCTGCCTGTAGAGGGGTGGCGACACGGTGAGCCTTACTCCCTCCCCGTACCACCAAGCCCCAATCTTCGCAGTGATAGAGCCATAGCCCTGTATCCTACCCTCTGCTACATCGAGGGTACATCGTGGAGCGAAGGCAGAGGTACCGATGCTCCATTCGAACAGATCGGATACCCCAACCGCAAGTGCGGACCCCACACATTCGTTCCGAAAAGCCGAAAGGGAGCATCCTCACCCAAACACTCCGGGAAGAAATGTTATGGTCCCGATCTATCCCGTTGGGACTTTACCCTGGGGATCAATGTAGAACTACTGATAGAGGTGTACAAGACTTCGAGAGAGCACAAGATAAAGTTCATTACAAACCCTCGAATGTTCGACCGCTTGGCGGGAAATGGTACGCTTCGCCAACAGATCATGAGCGGTAAGAGTGCATCGGAGATACGGGCAAGCTGGTCTCGGGACCTATTGCGGTACCGGAAAGTGCGGTCACATTATTTGCTCTATCCGGACTATTCTTATTCGCATTAGGATGTAAAGTCGTATTCCGGGGGCTGAAAGTTGGTTTCCAGCCCCGGAAAATTAGTTTTCCGCACCCGAAAATTACTTTTCAGGTGCAGAACGAAACTTTAGATACGGGAGCAGATAAGTTTACTACGCCACATTGCCGACCTCTCGCCCGGACATAG
>JBHBLB010000078.1:0-7790 GCA_041791495.1 Porphyromonas sp. | reverse complement strand
TTTGGCTTTTACCGTACCTTTTTTCAAGCTGACCGACAGAGAGTTATGGCCTGTCCGAAGAGGATCTGTTTTTAGGTCCCTATTTTTGGGGATTTCTACCGTACTTATGGCTGGATAATGTTATTTTGTGTAACTTCGTAGTATCTTTATGAGAAGAAAGATTGCCCGCTCCTTACAGCTCTGTGTCCTTAAGTAGAGAGGGAGAAGGATATATTAGGTAAGTTCACTATTAGATTAGGTGTTATGAGATATAATTTAAGTTCCAAGATTGCTTTGACACATATCCCTGAGATATACTATAAGCCACAGAACAAGTTTGAGCAGCAGGTGCTGACGATCCGTGAGAAGCTCCCCACGCAGATATTCGAAAATGTGGAGCAGGCTGCCGTCGTCGCTGCGGACACCATCGTACGCGAGATCGTGCGGCGCCAGTCATCGGGGAAGCCGTATAATATAGGTCTGGTGGGCGGCAATAGTCCTCTCCCGATCCTCAACGAGTTGATTCGTCGCCACAAGGCGGGAGCTCTCTCGCTCAGGAATGTACATGTCTTTGTGATGTACGAGTTTTACCCCCTTGCGAATGAGATAAGTGGTTGTATGGCTCGGGTACAGAGCAACTTCCTCGACCATGTCGATATCCCTGCCGAACAAGTCCACGGCTTCAATGGGACGGTAGACAAGGAGGGGATAGATGAGGTATGCGACGAGTACCGCCGTACCCTTGCCGATCTCGGAGGGATAGACCTCGCCCTACTTGGTGTGGGAGCAATGGGAACGGTAGCGATGAACCTCCCCGGGACGACAGCTTCCTCCGGTATCCGCCTTATGATTATGGACCCGGCTTCCCGCAAGGAAGCCTTGGCGAGCTTCTCAAATATAGACTATGTCCCCGGAGCTGTCATCACTGTAGGTATGCGTGAGATCATGAACGCTCGCAAGGTCATGCTCTTCGCTTGGGGAGAAAATAAGGCGGGGATACTGCAAAAGATGGTAGAGGGTCCCGCTACGGATGCCGTGCCGGCATCGCTCCTCCAGCAGCACGATGCCGTACAGGTGTATGCCGATCTCCAGTCCGCTTCTCTCCTTACCCGGATCAATCACCCTTGGTTGGTGACAAACTGCAAGTGGGACTCCAAGCTCATTCGTCGCGCCATCGTATGGCTCTGCATGATCACCGGTAAACCGATCCTCAAGTTGACGAATAAGGACTACTCCGATAATCACCTCGGCGAGCTTCTGGCTATATACGGGTCGGCGTACGAAGTGAACATCAAGGTCTTCAATGATATGCAACACACCATAACGGGATGGCCGGGGGGGAAACCGAATGCCGATGACTCCAACCGTCCGGAGCGTGCCGAACCTCACCCGAAACGGATCATCGTCTTCAGCCCTCACCCGGATGATGACGTGATCTCCATGGGTGGGACATTCCGCAAGCTGGTAGTGCAGGGACATGATGTGCATGTCGCCTATCAGACTTCCGGTAACATTGCCGTGGGGGATGAAGAAGTGGTGCGCTACTTGTCCTACTTCTGTAGCGTCTGTGAGAAGCTCGGTGTCCCCGACTCCGGGATGATGGAGCATGCCAAAGCGATGCGCCACTACCTCCTCTACGAAAAGCAGGAGGGTTCTATCGAACGCCCCGACGTGCGCTTCATGAAGGGGACGATACGCCGTGAGGAAGCTCGTACGGCTTGTCGGTATGTGGGGCTGAAGGATGACCATGTCCACTTCCTCGACTTGCCGTTCTATGAGACGGGGGCAATAAAGAAAGGCGACCTCACGGATAGAGATATCCAGATCGTGATCGACTTGCTTCGAAGCGTGAAGCCGCACCAGATATTTGTGGCAGGCGATCTCGCCGACCCGCATGGTACGCACAAGGTATGTCTGGATGCCGCCCTCGCTGCCATTGATGTGGTGAAGGAGGAGGCTTGGTTCGACGACTGCTGGGTGTGGATGTACCGAGGTGCGTGGGCAGAGTGGGAGGTAGATCATATAGAGATGGCGGTGCCGATGAGCCCTGAAGAGCTTCGCTTCAAACGTAACTCCATACTTAAGCATCAGTCGCAGATGGAGAGTGCCCCTTTCCTCGGAGATGATGAGCGACTCTTCTGGCAACGTGCCGAGGATCGCAACAGGGCTACGGCAGAGCTGTACCACAGTCTCGGGCTCGCTTCGTACGAAGCCATCGAAGCATTTGTGCGTTATCGTCCGATAGAGTAATCACACCTCTTCGCTGTAAGGTATAAAAAAAAGGATCTGCCCTCTCGGGTAGATCCTTTTTGGTTATGTAGTACTTTTATATTGTACTCTGAAACCTACTTCATCTTTTCATACGAAGTGCCTGTGGCACCTGACTATACACAAAACATAGATTGATTGATTGTACATCTTCAATGTTTACTTCTTGGGAGTAAACTTTATGGTTATCGTCTTTATCACGCCATGATTATTGGCATGTAGGTTGTAGCTTCGTTCGCGTTGTGGATACTTACCCTCTGTCGGTAAAAGGGTAAGGACTGCCGAGTGATGTCCCGCCTTTCCCGAAAGGGAGTCTATCCTCAACCACCCCTCCACCGTAGCGGAGGTACTCCCGGAAGGGTAATCGAGACCGATACCTGTCAGGAGCCATTCGTGCGAAGCCTTGATCTTTATTTCTGCGGTAGGGGCTTCTTCGCTCAGCGTGACGGCAGACTTGTCCACCTCTATGCGGTAGTCGGCTTTAGTCTTTCCGCAAGAAGGGACGAGAGCAGACAGTGTCAGCGTCACGAGCATCGTGGAGAGGAGGTGGGTAATCATAGACATCAAATCAGAACTTTATATTGGAAAGATTCCACCTGATACCTACTGTGAAGTCGAAGTTCAGGGGTTTGGTCTTGTAAATTGTCTCTATGTCGCTCTTGTTGTTGATATAATAGCGTACCTCCGGCTTAAGGAAGAGGGCGAGCTTTCGGGTAATGGCGTACTGCATACCCACACCTGCATGGAGCGACCACTGCAACTTGTCGAGCGGAGTAGAGAGATCGCTGCCGAGAGCATATAACTCAAATGCTCCGTGATCCTCAATCTGCAATCTGCGGCGTATGCAAAGTGCTGCCTCCGCACCCCCGGCGACATAGAGTAAGAAGCCCCTTGAGCCCCATACATCATACGTAATGCCGAGAGGAACTCCTATATATTCGATGCTCTGACGCCCGAGGGGTCTGTCGTCTCCTCGGAACTTGCGGAACGTCGTTCCGAGCCTATGGTATATGAGACCGGTCTCGATACCCCAACCATCCTGGAGAGACTGCTGTACGCTCAGTCCGAGACTCAGAGGTTGCTTATGATCGAGGAGGACGGAGCCGGAGGCAAGTACATCGTCTATCGATCTTCTCTTTACCGGCCTGCTCTCATGGAGCTCGAGACTGCTATCTCTGAATCCGTACAGCAGCCCATCTTCCGACGAATTGATCCTGATGCTGTTCGGTGATCCTGCGCCAAGGAGGGCGATGCGACTATCTCTTCGTACCGGCTGTTGTACCATGAGTGTGCGTGGAGATAGGGTGCTGCCCTCGGTGGGAACGGAAATCTCTTGAGACTTTTCCTCCCTTGTGTCTCCCTCATGTGTGACGTCGTTCGACTCACTATGGACAGAAGTCGTCTCGACTTGCTCACTCTCAGCGGGTGCAGGCTCCAAGGAAGGCTCTACCTTTACATATTCCGCTTCAGTAGGAGTCTTGCTCTCCTCTTCCCTTGACCGCTGTATGGCAGTTGCTATCTTGGCATCTTGTTCGATACGGGAGTCATTCGCCACTTTATTTGACTGAGACTCTCCTTTCACTTTTTCCCCCTCTTCACGAGCAGAGGTCACGTTCGTTTCTTCAGTCGGACGGGCTGGAGTGAGCTCTCCATCTGTCTTGCCGATAGCCACTATCTCATCCTCAATAACGAATCCCGTAGGACGCTCCAGCCAAAGTACGGTACCGACCCCCATCAGTAGGAGTACAGCTGCTGCAATCCCACTAAGGCGCCAGATGTCCCAAGTCGACTTGCGAGGCTTCGCTTCCCCTTTTTGGATACCGGCATGAATACCAGCCCAAAGGTCTTTAGGCGGCTCAGACTCGTACCCTTCAAGACGAGAGCGGAGGTCTTGTATCCATTTGTCGTTATCCATTGCAGTTATTTAGTTTGATGTATTCGTTTATCCGTTTTGCTATTGCCTTTTTTGCCCTGTGGTATTGTGAGGCGGAGGAGCTCTCGCTTATACCAAGTCGGACAGCGATGTCCTTATGACTTAGTTGCTCGAAGACGAAGAGGTTGAAGACTGTCCTGTATCCGTCCGGCAGACCTCTTATTACTTCCAGCAGCACCTCTTGGGGTACTTTGTTGATGTCTGGCGGTTCTTCGTCATCGTCCGGCAGGTCCGGCAAGTCTTGAGAGGGGACAAACTCCTTTCGTTTTGTCTTATCTCTCAGGTGCCTCAATGCTTCATTCGTTGCAATCCGAGAGATCCATGCTTCGAGCGATCCCTTACCACGGTACTCGAATGTCCGTATGCTCCCGAAAACTTTTATGAACGTCTCTTGCAGTACATCCTTTACCTCATCCTCATCCGGTATATAGCGTCTACAGAGGGAGGAGAGTGCTCTCACGTACTTGTCGTAGAGCTCTCTCATGGCATACTCGTCCCCTCCTATTATATTTTGTACGAGTGTCTCCTCTCCGTTGTATCTGTATCCCATCGAATGTGGGGAAAGGTCTTAGTCGTGTGCCGCTTGTTTCTTTTTCGTTTGCTTTAGATAGAACCAATACTTGGAGAAGTTCGTCACCTCTTTATCGTTCACCTTCGCCGAAGCTATGTGCAATCCCATTGTCAACATATCTGTCCGAGGGATGAAGTATCCCAATAGTTCCTGATATGTATTTATCCCGCGAAGCACAGCCGTTATATCATAGCGCGCATCCTTTACCGAGACGCTGAAAGAGACTACCATAGGATCCGGCAGGAATATCAGGTGTGTCGGCTGAGGACTTACCCTGTATGTGACCTTGTAGTCGAAGTCTTTGTTGCCGTTTACCTCTTCTATCTTGATATTTTCCGGCAAGACCGACAAGGCGATATACTCAAGTGGGAAGTCATCTATCGAGATTGTCGTCTCATCCACCTCGGTTTCGATATCCTTATATGTCTTTACCTTTTCGATGAAAGTAAGTGATCCTCCCGGCAGGTAGTTACTGTTCTGCACTCCGGCACGTGAGGACTTGAAGACGATAAGCTCTCCCTTGTACTGTCCTCTCATACTCGCTGCCGGTACAAGTATATCTTCCTGCGGCGACATGGACGAGCATGACGCCAGGCCTATCAGTATCATTCCTGATACGAAAGCCGTTATGAGTGTGTAAATCTGTCGTTTCATAGTTCTGTCGTATTATATTGTTACAGAAGTTTTATCGAGTTCTCTCATCTTCTAAATACCGGGAAGATGAAAACATTGCACGTAAAGGTGTACTTTTTTATCGGACACGAGAGGGACCAAAAAGAAAAGGCACCCGATACCGAGTGCCTTTTTGTGTCAGTTGACCCATGAGGATTCGAACCTCAACAGACAGAACCAAAACCTGTAGTGCTACCATTACACCATGGGTCAATCCCTAAAAGTTACTGCAAAGGTACGGAAATAATTTTAATTTCCAACACCTCACTCGGAGACTTTCTTGGGCTTGGGGAGGACCAGATTGAGGAGTACGGCGACGATGGCCGAGAGTCCTATCCCTTGGAGTGAGAAGTCTCCGTACGAGAATACCGCTCCGCCGATGCCGAGGGTTAGGGTTATGGAGACGATCACTATGTTTCGGGTATCGGTCATATTGATCTTGTTCGCCATCAGATTGACGATCCCTGCGCTGGCGATTGTACCGAAGAGGAGCAGCATGATACCACCGAGCACCGCTTCAGGGATACTTTTCAGGATCGCGCTCACCTTGCCTATGAGGGAGAATAGGATACCGGTCACGGCTGCTATACGTATCACGGCAGGGTCGGTCACCTTGGTGAGTGCCATTGCTCCGGTCACTTCGGAGTAAGTAGTCACAGGAGGTCCCCCGATTAAGCTGGCAGAGATGCAGGCAAGTCCGTCACCGAGAAGGGTACGATGCAGTCCGGGGTCCTTGACAAAGTCTTTTCCCGTCACCGTGTTTACGACATAGACGTCGCCGATATGCTCTATCACCGGAGCTATTGCCACAGGTATCATGAAGAGGATCGGTTCCCAGGAGAACGAAGAGGGGATGGCGAGCTGCGGGAGGCTGAACCACGGTGCAGCCGCTATCGCGGAAGTATCCATATCACCCGTGATCGCTGCCACGATGCAACCCACAAGGATACCGCAGAAGATAGGGATGAGTTTCAGCAGTCCCCGGGCATATATGGTCACGGCTACCGCTACGGCGAGGGAGATGATGGCAAGGATCCAGTTCTTGCTCGCCATATTGACGCCTGCCGTCGATAGGCTGAGACCGATAAGTATGATTACGGGACCGATGACTACGGGAGGGAATAGCTGGCGGATGATGTTCACCCCCTGCATTTTTACGAGAGCACTCATCAGGAGATATACGACTCCCACGCCAAGGATCCCGAAGAGTGCGCCCGACATACCGTAGAGCTCCGTTGCTTTGATGAGAGGAGCGATGAATGCGAAGCTACTTCCGAGGAAGATGGGTACCTTCCCTTTCGTCACGAGGTGGAATATCAGTGTGCCCACACCCGCAGAGAAGAGGGCTGTCGATGGGTCCAACCCCACGAGGAGAGGTACTAAGACCGTTGCACCGAACGCAACGAAGAGGAACTGCACCCCCACTATCCCTTTGCGTGCAGGGGTAAGTGTCGGCGATGATACGGCTTCATTCATAGTCGAACTTTATGTTTTGATGTGTATAGTTACGAGACCTTGACGAGGAAGTAGTTCTTCTTCCCTCTCTGGACTATCATATATTTATCATTGATGAGGTCGTCGCTGCCGACAGCGCGTCGCTCATCCTCCACCTTCTCTTTATTGAGACTCACCCCTCCGCTCTTGATGAGTTTGCGTAGCTCTCCCTTTGAGGGGAAGAACCCGCACGCTTCTACCAGCAGATCTACCAGGGCGGTTTCACCCGAGAGCTTATCACGGCTTACCTCCGCCATGGGCACGCCCTCGAAGAGGGAGAGGAACGTCTCCTCATCGATCTCGCCCAAAGCCGACTTCGTACCCGCACCGAAGAGTATCTCGGATGCCTTGAGTACCATATCGTAATCCTCACGGGAGTGCACCATGACCGTAAGCTCCTCGGCAAGGCGTCGCTGGAGGGGACGCAAGTGCGGTGCTGCTGCCTGCTCCGCTTCGAGAGCTTCTATCTCCTCTCTCGTGAGCGAAGTGAATATCTTGATATACTTGGCTGCATCGTCATCATTGACGTTGATCCAGAACTGGTAGAACTTGTAAGGCGACGTGTACTTCCTGTCGAGCCACACATTGCCTGACTCCGTCTTGCCGAACTTACCTCCGTCGGCCTTGGTAATGAGAGGGCAGGTGAGCGCATACGCTTCGCCCTGTACCTTACGGCGGATCAGCTCAGACCCCGTAGTGATATTGCCCCACTGATCGCTCCCTCCCATCTGAAGCCGTACTCCCTCATGCTCGTAGAGATATAGGAAGTCGTACCCCTGTAGGAGTTGGTAAGAGAACTCCGTGAACGACAGCCCCGAGTTGGCCTCTCCCGAGAGACGCTTCTTCACCGAGTCTTTCGCCATCATATAGTTT
>JBHBLB010000077.1:0-9771 GCA_041791495.1 Porphyromonas sp. | reverse complement strand
GGACGACGCTGCACTTATTGCCTCATATACAGACCCGATGATCCGGCGGGCGGCAGAGTTCTTTGGCAGAGGGGTGTACTCACCTTTGGATCTGCGAGAGGAGGATCTCACCACATCTCTTCCGGCTGCGACCCCCAACCTATTGAATACCGACAGTGAGATTGTCAGCAAATGGCCGAGCGAAGAACCGACCGTCGAGGCAAACGATACTATCTCCCACTAACTTCATCCGTATGATACAAGACAAAAGTGCTATTCGCAAGGAGGTGAAGCAACGCTACCGTGAGATCACTCCTCACGATAAGCATGTTGCCGAAGCCGAAGCCGCCCGGCGGCTTATCGCGCGCCTTGCAGGTATCCCTGCCGGAACCAAGGTCGGCATTTTCCTATCCATGTGGGACGAGCCCACCACATCGGAAGTGGTAGCACGGCTTATGTCCGAAGGGCGTCTAAGGCTCCTTGTACCTCGAGTAGAGGGAGAGGTGATGCAGTTCTATCCATACGATCCGGAACGTACCGATACTCTCTCCGACTATGGTATCATCGAGCCGAGTAATCCTGTGGAGGAAGCCGAGGTGCCTACGGTACTTATCGTCCCCGGGATAGCGTTTGACCGCAGTGGCGGACGGGTCGGTAGGGGGAAGGGTTTCTACGACAAGTACTTCGCCCTCCATAGAGAGACTATCACGCTCAAGATTGCGTACACTCTCTCATTCCAATTGTACGACGAAGTGCCCGTAGATTCGCACGATGTGTTTATGGACGAAGTGGTGACGGATACCGAGCACATTGTCGTGTGATGTAGGTTGCCAAAGAGCATATTAGTGCAGAAAAATATAAGTCAAAGGGGATGTGTCTGAGTGCAGGCGCAGCCCCTTTTCTGTTACGTCTCGGGTAGGGAGAGAGACGCGCTCGGAGGTGAACCTCTACGAGTACAGCTGAAAACTTTAGGATAATGGAATATGAAGTTGTTTCCCGCTTCTGAAAAGTAGTTTTCGAGGATTGAATATTACTTTTCCGCTCCTGATAACTAATAATCCGGGGCAGAAAACAACTTCCGAACCGATAGAGAGAAACTTTATCGCCACATCTTCACTACTTCCTTTTCCGTACGTTGCGAGGGCGAAGACTCCTCGTAAGGTAAAGGCTGCTGCATGACTCGAGTCATGCAGCAGCCTCTCTTCAGTTGTCGTATCGGTAGCAATCTCTTGCCTCACAGGGTTGGCATATAACCGGATCGGATAAAACGAGGACAGCGCACTGCCTGATTTAGTGGGTCTATCCACTCAATTCGCAGCGCGCCGCCCTTAGTATAAAGAGTACGATCCTATCTCTTAGAAGCCTACACTCACTCCAAGGCGGAGAGAGTTGAACTCCTTGATCTTATGTATATCGTACGAGAGGTCGAGATCTACTATGCCGAGACGTGCTCCCGCACCCATACTCCATATGTTGGCATTACGATGTATGGTATAACCAGTCCGAACGAAGACATCACTTACTGCCTCCCACTGAGCACCGAGACCACATGCGATCGTCTTGTCTCCCGAGGGAGTGAGGAAGTAGTTGGCACGTGCCCCGAGGGTAAGTTGCTCTCTGTCCAATAGAGATATGGCTCCCGATAGCGTTGCGGTCGTGGGGAGGTCATACTTTGGACCGCTCGACCCGTACTGGTACTTCCCACCGAAGTTATCCAAAGATGCGGTCAAGAGGTAGCTCCCGAGAGAGACTTGGCCTCGATAACTTGCACCGAGAGACAAGGTGAATACGTCTGCCGTCAATGAGTTATACGACTGAAGGTAAGTGGCACGGGCAAAAGCTCCGAACCCTTCACCGAGACGTACCGCATAGCCAAAGTCTAAAGACCAGTCACGAGGATGGATCGTGGCACGCAGAGTACCGTCATCGCTGTAATACCCTGTCTCTTCGCTACCTCTGTAACGTGCGCCAAGGAGTATGGCATGGTTGCCTATCTTGTAGCCGAGAGATGCGGATGCAACCCCCGTATTGGTAATACCTTCAGAGGGATTTGCCCCGAAAGTGGCGATTGCTCTGAGGCGTTGTCCATTCGTAAAGAGCAGATCCGTAGGCGATGAGAATATACTACCTGTATTGCTCTTTGGCGTCAAGACTCCTGCCATACCGGCAGCTCGTACATCTTGTTCTAAGTTAAGCAGAGGCAGTGCACCCGACTGTGCCGTTGCCGCTGCGGCAAAGCATAGGGCAGCAGCGGCGGTTATTGCTAGTTTCTTTATCATATCCTATGTGTGGTATTATCTTTTGATAAACGTTTTTCTTACACTCTTGCCTTGAGATTCGGCTTGTAGTATGAAGGTGCCGGCCGGTAGTTTGCTCACGTCGATACTTGCTACCGATGTGCTCCCGACAGATACAGTCTGCTTGAGCAACTGGGCTCCGTTTTGTGAGAATACGGTGATGTCAAGCGTTTTGTACTTCGGGAGCACACGCATATTCAGGGTATCTTTCACGGGAGATGGATAAAGTAGCTGGATGATCTGGTCGTTTGTCGCTTCGACTTCCAGGATCGCCTTAGTAGAAGCTCCCTTAGTATCTGTGGCTACAATCTCGAATGCCGATAGACCGAGGCTTATGGCTTTCACGCTGAGCTTGCTTCCGTCGATGGTAGCTTCGCAAGTGACTTTGCCAATATTGCGTACCGTGTAGGTAAGTGTCTGGCCATCGGTATCGCTGAAGTAAATCCCGAGGTTGATCTCTTCACTGCTGTTGAGTGGGAGGTATAATCGACCGAAATTGGTCGTTAGTAAAGGTGCGTGATTTCGAATAATTTCGAATGGCAACTCAAGCTCATTAGAGGCGCCAAGAGTATCGGTCACTTGTAGCACAAGTTTGTGTTGCCCTACTGTGGCACGTGCACGAAGTTGGACTTTGAGACCTTCATCTATCTTCTCTACTATCGCACCATAAGTCTGTCCTACTATCTTCCATATCCAGTTGTGCCCGTCTGCATCGGTTACCGGAATGATGATTTCGTAGACTTCAGAGCCTGAGATACGGATAGGATCTACCTGAGGCATTGTGATTGTCGGTGCATTGTTGTTAAGTGTACGAACCGTTTTGAATGAGACTTTCCCACGGTTGCCCCACTTGTCAAATGGAATGATGGCAAAGTAGTATTCGGTGTCAGCAGATAACTTTGTGAATGAACGCTTGATTTGATCTCCTACCTGAGGTCCTTGATCAAGTACTTTTGAGAATCCTAAATTAGGGAGATCTTTTTCAGTAAAGCTATTGGCTTCGCCGTACAGATAATATCCGAAGGCTTTACCATCCTCCGGATCTGATGCTACATACCAAGAGATAGTCATTCCGACTTGAGTAACCACGGCCTCTGCCCACCGTACAGTCTCGGGAGCTTGATTATTGGCTAACTCTTCGGCAGAGGGTTCGGCAGCAAGAGCTAACGCAGCGTCAATGTATCCTGCACCGAGACGGCCTGAATACTGAGGGTTGATAGCATTGATATCATTCGCTTTGAGAGATGTAGTGATGCGACGTTTCAGATCTTCGTTGGTGAAGCCTTTGCCACCATACTTGGACAATATGAGCGCTGCAATACCGGACACGTGTGGACAAGCCATTGAAGTCCCTTGCATGTATCCGTACTTATTCCCCGGAAGAGTACTGAGAACCTTCCCGTTGTTGTAGAACATATCGCCGCCGGGAGCCATCACATCGACCCAGTCTCCACGGGTTGTGAAGTACGATGCCTTAAAGTCGGGAGCCATCGCAGAGACAGCAATGACCTCCTCGTACGAAGCCAATGCCGCAGGGTAGTCATATCCTTCGTTGCCCGCAGCGAAGATGACTACGCCACCTTTCATTGGGGAGTCTGGTAGCTGATCGCCATTGTTGTCACAACCTGCATATTTGATGAAGTAGTCGATAGCGACTTTATATGAAGCCGGTAGCTGTGTCTGGTTGGGTTGTCCCCATGAATTCTGGCTGATTACTGCCCCCATATCGGCACCTGCTTTGATGGCTTTTTCGAAGCCTCCACTCTTGGTGCTACCACCGTCCGGAACGAAGGTCTGACAAGATATCATACGGATGCCACTGTCTGCTGACCCGTTGCCGCCGGCTACCCCAGCTACACCGATGCCGTTATTGTTGCGTGCGGCAACGGTACCGGCTACGTGTGTACCATGATTATGAGCTACAATCGTTCCCTGGTCTAGGACGAAGTTGTATCCATGGATATCATCAACGAGACCATTATTATCATCATCTTTGCCTGTCGTACCATTGAGCTCGACTTCATTAACGTAGAGGTTGTCTTTGAGGTCTTCGTGGGCTGTATCTATACCACCATCGACGACGGCTACAAGGATCTTCCTTTTTCCCATTTCGATATCCCAAGCAGTAAAGATATTGGCATCCGCACCCTTTTCAGCGCGAACAAATGTCCCATCATTATTATAATGCCACTGCATAGGGAGGAGGGGGTCATTAGTTGGTAGTGTCCCACCCGAACGGAGAGTGGAAACTGGGCCTTCGAAGACTACAGGAATAATGTCGGGCAGTGTCCCTACATACACGGGTTCTGCAAGCTCAATCCCTCCAAATTCTTCAGCAAGAGACATGGCACGGTTGCGAACCGTCACAGCCTTTGTACGATCTTCTTGGGGATAAAGTTTGATATCGTACCAGAGATGGAGCCCTTCACGACGAGTGCGTTCTTCGTACTTTCCGGCGTGTGGAAATACACGTTCGAGAGATTTGGCATCTATCTCGTCAAGGAAGAGATCTATTTCTGAACCTGTACTGCGAAGGGTATTCTTCTTTAGTTCTGCTTCAATGTGCTCACCCATCTCTCGAGAGAAACGTACGCGAATAACATCGGGCAAGGTGTTGTTAAGGGGCTTGGCAGTAGTAAGGATCTCAGATGTCGTGTTGTCTGTCTCTACCTCTGCAATATCTATGTCTGCCTGGCGACATCCGTGTAATAGGATCGAACCGAAGGCAAGTGTTGCTATAAGTGTATATCTATTCATAAGGCTTATTGAGGAGTGTAGTAATAGGTTATTGTGACATAAGGAACAGTAGATGGTGCTTGAGGAGCATTTATCTTTACGCCCATCTGCATCATTCGTGCAGCGTTTACAAATGCGTGTGACCCCTCTGTCGCAACACCTACGTACTCGAAGCCTGCTTTCTTGGTAAGAACCATAAATTCATCTGTAATGAGGTATTTGTTTTTGTGTATCCACCAGATTTTTTGGTTATACTCATCCGAAGCGGGGAATATATGTGATACTCTTTTCAGAGGTTCTACATCGTCCGCTTTTAGAGCAAGGAGGTACACACTCTTAGTGTATGGTCGGTTAGATCCATTGATAGATGTATATGTAATTTGACGTATACCACTAAAGCTATCCACAATTCCATCAGGATTGTCAGACGTTCCCTCATTTGCTTCTTCCCAAGTACGAATACGATCTTTATTGTATGTCGGCCAGTCCTTTTCAGCTACAAGCCCTAATGGAAGCTCTGTAAATGTAGGCTGAGGAGTTGGTTGCAATGGCTTTTCAGAAAAGCGAACGTACCACTCAGACCCATCTTTAAGTACTCCCGTTTTGACTTGGGCACGAGTCTCTTTATTGAATAGTGTATTAGCTGTATCTTGATAGAAGTTATTTTCCAAAAGGAATGTAAGGATAGCAGCTTCTTCCGTCGCCATAGTGGCGTATGCAGCATACAATGTAGCTTCCACCATTAAACCGTCTTCGAATTTGTATTCTACTCGATAGAAGAGTGGACTTATAGTACGAACCTTTAGTAGATCCTTATTTGTCGAGGCTGCGTTATCTGGCTGTGGTCGCTCGAGTATTATACTTTGTCGACTGAGCTCGTATGCTTCAATCTCTTCTTGAGTAGCACCGTACTTGAGGTAAGGTAGATAGTAATAAAGAATGCCGTCTTGGCTAATCTCTACCGCACACGTGTTTCCAGTTTCATTGTCCTCAATAATAAGTGTAGCGGTACGTGTTTTGCGCTCTTCCGCAGCAGGAATTGTCACGATTACGGCACCTTTCTTCGGATTTACACTTGCGCTGAGCCATTCTTCGGATAGTTTTGCATTCCAATTGTCACTGGTTGTTGAGACTGCAATAGTAAATGTGCCACCCCATTGATTAGCGTGTATATTTTTAGTTTCAACAGATATACTTTCCTCACCCGTGCCTGCCACAAGTTGTGTTACTTCAATTTTATCAACTTTCTTATTTGCAGAAATGATAATTGTCGCTGTGCGTTTCAATCCAGATGTGTTGTCATCCGCAGAGATGTTAAGACCTGATGAAGTTCGTTCTACTTTGATCCATTGTGCACCTTTTATGAAAATCCAATCAGAGGTCGAACTATTTACTTCCACCGATGTAGTGGTGTGGCCCAAACCAGGTAAAACTATCTCATTTTTTGACACCGAGAGAGTAGACTCGTCAAGCAAAAAATCTTGTGAGCATCCGATAATCCCTACAAACGTAAGGAGCAGCAATGAGATGCTCATGTATATATTATGTTTCATATATTTTGGGATTGTATTTACGAGTATGAGGGTTTAAATGTCATGATTATAGCATAACCTCCCGTTTCATCTTTATCAGGGAATGCATTTACACCTAACTCTATAGTTACTTCAACGTTTCGTTTTGCATTTCTGAAGACATACTTAAGTTGCGAGTATGCATCCCTTGATCTGAAAGCATAGCCATGCTTGCGTAGCATTGTCCTAAATGCCTTTGTGAAGTGGATCATATTGTTGTCCCCGAAGTAAATATATCTGAAGATATTTGGGTCGACAAATTGAAGCTGATTGAATGAACTCCAAGAGAAATTATACGCATATGTGTACGATTTGCTTTCCCCTGTGGCAGAATGACGGAATACTTTACGTGAAGTAGTACTCCAGTTATTATCTAAGATACCACCTATACTTGTTTGATAGGTAGTTATTGCAGGAAGTCTCGAGGTATAGAATGACAAAGATGATGTGAATGGGAAGTGGGTTACCGTTGCTTGTGGATTCTCTTCTTCCGGGTAATAGGTGTATAAAATAAATTTTTCACTGTTCCCGAGGAGAAGTTCTGCTTCTGTGTTATATCCCTCGTGCACGAAGAGGTTAGTACTGTCTTCACTAAACCCATTCGCTCTCATAAACTCCGCAAAAGCATTGTACTCTTCACCTGATACTACATTAGCATTTTGAAGGATAGCTCGGGTGTGTATGTAGTCCTCTTGCTTATTGAATGAGTATTCTATGCGAGGGATAACAGGACTCACAGTAGAATATTTGTAGATCTTTTCTGGAGCGTATCTATTCGGAATACCCTGGAGAGTATGACGGCGAGTAGATTCGAGTTCTTCAACTTGCTCGGGCTTTAATCCTGGCTCAATGATCGGCAATACCCAGTAAATGATTCCGTTCTGAACTACTTCGAAACTAAGAGGGTCAGATTCGTCACTTACGCGTACCTGAATAGTGGCTTGACGTTTTTCACGTGCCGTATTTTCTTCAACCGATATTACTAACTGCTGTTGAGACAAATCACGTTTAAGAGTTAGCCATTCCACATCGCTTGTGGCAGACCACGTGTCTACGTTGCTGTTGATATCGATACATATATCTCCACCCCACTGATCAATTGCTTTGGGTGTAAGCCCAAGTGAAAGAGATAATGGGCTGGATTTCTGAGTGACGATGAAACTCTTCTTTATATTACTTGTAAAAACTTCAACTGTAGTCTGCCGTTCGGTCGGATCTACATTAGACTCAGCTTTCAGAAGAAGTGTCCCTTTTTGGGGAGTTACTGTGAGCCAACTATCGGCCGCTGCGGCACCCCATTCGTCACTGGTTGTATTGACTGTTATGGAGGCTTCGGAGGCTTCATTGGTGAATTCTACAACTCCCCCTTGAGGAATAGTGATATCGAGGATAGGCGTTTCCGGTTCGTGAACCTTATCTCTTTGGCAAGCTGAGGTCAATAATCCCAAGATTGCTATTGTACAAATTGATTTTATCTTCATAGTTATTCTCTCATTTTGTTGTGAGTGTTCTATGTAGTTCAGATGCCTTTAGATTGATTTTTTCCAAATCATCTTGAGCTACTCTTGTAGATGATGTGGACGGTTGTCCGATAGAGTAGACAAAGGTGCGTACAAGAGGATGGATCACCAGGGTAATGGCAGCCATTTCTACTCCAAGCATTTTCTTACGGTGGACATAGATGTGTGTTCGGGCGATAGGATTGAACATATTGTATTCATATCCTAATCCTGCCAGCATCTTATTCCACTCGGCTGTAGGTCTTGAAATACCTCCATACTTGAAGAATGCTTGAGCCGGATTTGTATAGAGCAGAAGCGTACGTTGTACTGTGGGGGTATCACCTTCATTGAAGAAGTAGCCACGACCGAATAGTGGGTCAGGTACAAACCAGAAGGGGAGTTTCAATAGAGCGCTGAACTCACTGTCATACTGTCCGCTGTTTTGTGCTTCCCAAGCTTGAACATCTGCCAATGTCCCTGTCCCAAATTTTGTGAATCCAGGATCAAATGTTGCGGTAAGGGTTACAGCTGCTTCTTGTTCAAAGGTTGGGTATAGATATACGTATCCTACGAGTTTCCCGTTTTCATTTGCCGCATAGATATAGAGGGATGTTTTCTTTTCCTCATTGAGATACTCAAGGAGCCCGCTTGTTTTCTCTGTTGGGGAGATACGTTTGAACCCTTCAGCCGTTAGGAAATCCAAAAACGCCTTACTGTATACCAATGTTGCATCGGGAGAGATAAGTGTAGTTGCATATAGGAAGTCTGTCCCATAGTCATTGAATTCATACCTTACTGTTGGGAATGCTGCGCTCACTGTACTGAACGTATAGTAGGGGATATCTGTATTATTGTCTTGGATTGGAGTTCCTGTGTGTTTGCTACCGCGTTTCTTTTCCAAGGCTTCGACTTCAATGAAGTTGCGTCCCCATAGATTGTGAGGCAGATAGAAGTGAAGATGTCCCTCTTGAGTTACATTGATTGTTGCTTCTGAACCAGAAACTGAGACTTTGATTTGGGCATTCCGTTCATAGATTGTTTCATTCGAGTCTGCATTTACCAGTAGTTCGCCTGCTCTGGGTAGGGCAATCACATCAAGCCATTCAGCGTCGGACGTTGCAGTCCAGGCATCTGATGCGATTCTTATTACGTAACGGGCTTCTCCACCATCCTTGGTTAGCTGTATGGTTGGTGCTTCGCTTGTATTGCCAACTCCTAAGTCCAGGATGTTATTTCCACTTTGCTCTACGATAAGTGTGCGGAGAATGCCTCCTCCGGAGATGGAGATAGTCCCTTGACGAGGTGCTAAGTCCGAATTTTCGGTGGTAGTGATCACAAGGTTATTCCCGGCTGGGGTTGCTTGCAACCACGGAGCATGGGCTACTGCAGCCCACTTTACTTGGTTGGTTTCGATGCCAACGATAATTTCAGAAGCCTTGTACTCGACCTTTAGATCCGTCTGTACGGAGAGATTAAGTACGGGTTCATTGAGACTATCCTTTTGGCAAGAGGTTACGAGCGTCAGTAGGCTCAGTAAACCTGTGCAGAATAGTAATCTTTTCATTTGTCCCTAAAATCCAATAAATTGTTAGATTGAAAAAACCTTAATGCGCTGATGTGGAAAGGAATCATCGCTTAGGTGTAGTTGAGAATTCGCTTATATATGAGTGTTTGAAATTGTGAAAT
>JBHBLB010000076.1:0-59359 GCA_041791495.1 Porphyromonas sp. | reverse complement strand
GTAGCGTACTCGCGTTCGGGAGAGACGTATACGTCTATATTGAACGACTGGCGAGCCCACACAAAACTTGTGCGACGCTTGTGTACAGGATCCTGAGAAGCCGCCTGACGCAGATAGGTAATAAACTCGTCGGGTGAGATAAGTCGCTCGACCTCTACGAGTCGTCCGTCCTCGCTCTCCGCATGATAGGTAAGGAAGTATACGTAGTTGCCTGCCGTACCACGCTTACGCACCTTCATCCCTCCCGGGGCATCGGTAGTGAGAGCATACTCATATATGTCGGTCACTATACCATAAGGCACTTCGCCCTCTATGGAGACATAATACTTATGACGTGTCGTCCCCGTGGCATGGTCGCCAATAATCGAAGCGATGGTCGAAAGGCACTGACCTATCTTCTCGTCGAAGTCGAGGTTATTATCTACTACGCGGAGGTTCTGATGCCCTGTCCAAGCATTGAGGATGCGGCTGTCTATCTCACGTGCCAGTTCGAGCCCCTCATGTCGTGCAGTATTATTTTCGGTCGTATAGAATGCCTCTGCTCCGCTTGCCGCAGTGACCATATGTATCACTGCGTCATATCGTGCGTCCCGTATGGCAACCTCAGAGAGAGACAACTCGTCGAGCATGGCTTGCCACATATTCTTGTCCATATAAGCTGATATATCCATAGTGCCACGATCGGCAATGATGATAACCGGTCTATCGACACTCCTGGCGAGCTCATAGAATGTATTCTCCATCTGGATCTGAAACTTCAGAATGGACTTCTCGATATTGTAGAAATAAGTCTTGTCTTCGGTGAGGAAATTGACCGAAGCGTTCATGAAGAGTGTAGGTGTCTCGGGTAAGGTATAGACCAGAAAACCTCGATCCGTGAAACGCTCGATAATCTTGACAAGTACGGTCGTCTTGCCGGCACATGGCCCACCCGTAAGTACGATACGGTAGATATTTTGATTCATACGATATGATGGTAGTAATCCGCTAATAGAAAGGAGAGTGAAAGTTACCACTTTTCACACACATACACAATCCACTCCCCATATCAGTTCATACAGCTCTGCCTACCGGACGGATAGGGTTTGGCTGCTCTTCGAGGGGGAAGAGTGGAGACGAGAGTGAGCACCGTCGGTTCCGGAGAGACAGTCGCTCCGTCACTCATACACGGTCGGAAGGGATCGAAGATGCGGTAAGAAAATTCGTCTGTACCGGACCCAAAGATGCTTCCCGCAGCAGAAAAGTAATCTTCAGGAGCTGAAAACTAATAATCAGGGGCGGAAAATTAGTTTTCAGGGGTAGAACATCAGTTCACATCCCATTATCCCAAAGTTTCTATCCATACCTGAGCCATCCCCTCTCACGCTACTGTACGATCCGGACTCTAATACGACAGTCCTCCTTACCGGTACCGATAGTCGAAATATACCTACATTTAGGTATAAAACAATTGATATAACCACTTATTCGTACTATATTTGTGGTAGGCGATACAACTAACGGAGTGTCTTCCGACACATAACACTATATACATTTACGATTATGGGAAACAGTATCAAAGGCACAAGAACTGAGCAAAATCTCCTTAAATCATTCGCAGGAGAGTCACAAGCAGCGATGCGTTACGGCTTCTTCGCAAAGCAGGCAGAGGAAGAGGGATTCCTCCAGATAGCGGCGATATTCAGAGAGACTGCTGACCAGGAAAGAGCTCATGCAAAAAGGTTCTTCAAATTCCTCGAAGGAGGTGGCGTTACCATCACGGCTGAGTACCCCGCAGGTGTGATAGGGACAACAGCAGAAAACCTGAAGGCGGCAATGGAGGGCGAACACGAAGAGTGGGATATCCTCTACAAAGAGTTCGCCACAGTAGCTAAGGAAGAGGGCTTCCCCACGATCTCCGTAGTATTCAACCGCATCGCTGATGTGGAGAAGATGCACGAGGAACGATATGCGACCCTGCTCCACCGTGTCCTCGAAGAGGAAGTCTTTGCTCGCGAAGAGGAAATCGAATGGCAATGTCGCGAATGTGGTTACGTACACAAAGGGAAGACGCCTCCCAAGGTATGCCCTGCGTGTGCACACCCACAGGAATATTACGAACCGAAGAAGAACAACTACTAATGTCCGTACGCACTACATAGCAGGACAGTAAATGGTACTGAGGGGGAGGATTTCCATACGGAAATCCTCCCCCAATCGCTTCCATTCATCACCGATACCAGATACGACACTTAGGACCGCCATTTCACCCCGCAACCTTTATCGCATCTCCCCGTCACCATTATCAACTACGGTACAAGCTATATCAAAGAGAAGCGCCCCAAGAGACCGGAGAAGAAAAACAGGGTTGTCAACTACGGTACAGACCATGTCCGTTACACAAGCCTGCCCCGATAGCGTCAAGACATGCCCCATCGCGCTATCATTTGGGCATCAATGGCAAGGGCTTATGCTTTCCCTACGGCCATGACGGACAATTAGTAGGAGTATCCCATGGTTCTACCGCACAGAAGCTTGACAACAGCGCATTTCCGTAACAATTGCTTGTAGGAGTCAAAATAAGTCTCTATATTTGCACCTGAAATCTCACTACCATGTGCAGATGGAAAGGAAGTGTGGGTGAGTGGCTGAAACCAACAGTTTGCTAAACTGTCGTACGGGTAACCGTACCACGAGTTCGAATCTCGTCGCTTCCGCAAACCAAGAGCGGCTCAAGGATATTCCTTGAGCCGCTCTTGGTTTTACAGCTTGTCTGCAGCCGATTTCTCGCACAAGACGGTGCTCGGGACACACCCCGCCAGCTCCCCCCCACACAAAAGGCATTACGTGAACCGAAGTAAGCATCGTTACCTTCGCTCGCCCTACTTAATGATCCCACAAAAAGGCAAGAAGCGAAGCCAACAAAAACTTGAGGCATCCCAAGCAAGCATTCGGATCTTACCCGCATGCTTACTTAAGATGCCTCATTATTTCAACGGCTTGTCGCCGAAAGATCAACCGAAGTCGTCGAAGTAGAGTTGTTCGCGTGGTACTCCGAGGCTATCGAGCATACCCTTCACAGCGTCTGCCATCGGGCCTGGACCACACATATAGTACTCAATGTCTTCGGGCGCATCGTGACTCTTGAGATAAGTCTCGTAGATCACTTGGTGAACAAAGCCCGCAGTATACTTCACTCCTGCCGCATCTGCCGCCGGATCCGGTCGGTCAAGTGCTAAGTGGAAAGTGAAGTTGGGGAAGTCTTTTTCCAACTGGAGGAAGTCTTCGAGGTAGAATACTTCGTTGAGAGCACGTGCTCCGTAGAAGTAACTCATCTTACGATCCGTAGTATGGAGCGTCTTGGTCAAGTGCATGATCTGCGCACGGAGAGGAGCCATACCGGCACCTCCACCGATCCACATCATCTCATTCTTGGAGTCGAATATCGGATGGAAGTCCCCGTAAGGGCCACTCATCATAACTTTATCCCCGGGCTTGAGCGTAAAGATATAGGAAGATGCGATACCCGGACTTACTTCCATGAAGCCTACTTGGGGTTTCGGCTTGAACGGAGGCGTAGCAATACGAACAGTAAGCATGATACGGTCTCCCTCGGCTGGGTAGTTGGCCATAGAGTATGCACGTACCGTCTCTTCAGTGTTGGTACACTTCAATCCAAAGAGTCCGAAACTCTCCCACGCCTTGATGTAGTCCTCTCCGATTAGCGACTTGTCTATGTCCTTATCGTAATCCATAGAGAACTTAGGGATCTTGATTTGCGCGTATGAACCCGGTATGAAGTCCATGTGCTCTCCCGGAGGCAAAGCAACGATAAACTCCTTGATGAACGTAGCGACATTCTTATTTGAGATAACCTCACACTCCCACTCTTTCACGCCAAAGACTGAGTCGGGGACGACGATATCCATATCCCCTTTCACCTTAGTTTGGCAAGAGAGTCGCCAGTTTTCCTTAATCTCCTTGCGAGAAAAGAACGGCTTCTCGGTAGGGAGAATCTCTCCCCCCCCGGCAGGAACTCGGCAACGACACTGCCCGCATGAGCCTGAGCCGCCACAAGCGGACGAAAGGAATATACCCTCACCCTGCAACGTATTGAGCAAGGATCCCCCGAGAGGTGCTTCAAACTCCTTCTCCCCATTTACCTTCAACTTAACATTGCCAGATGGTATAAGCTTGGACTTCGCGAAAAGAAGCGCAAGCACCAATATAAGTGTAATCGCAAGAAAGACGGCCACACTTGCTACAATCGTAGTGGTTGATATTGCTTGAAAAAACATCTATTGTAATATTTATTTGTTCGGTTAGAGAATGAGTGTCCTTAGATATCAAGACCTGAGAAACACATGAACGCCATACCCGAGAGAGCCGTTATGATAAAGGCAATACCGAGCCCTCTAAGAGGCTTGGGGACATCGGAGTATGCAAGTCTTTCGCGGATAGCAGCCATCCCAACAATAGCCAATAACCATCCGATACCTGACCCAAAGCCGTATGTGGTTGCCATACCAAGACTCTCGAAATTGCGCTGCTGCATGAAGAGACTCCCCCCAAGGATAGCACAGTTCACAGCAATAAGCGGAAGGAATATACCGAGTGAAGCATATAGAGAGGGACTAAATCTCTCTACCACCATCTCGACAAGCTGCGTGAAAGAAGCAATCACCGCAATGAAAAGAATCAATCCGAGGAAGCTCAAGTCTACCGTCTCGTAACCCTCACCAAGCCAAGAAAGAGCACCCTCCTTTAGGACATAGTTCTCAAGGAGATAGTTGATCGGCACGGTAAAGACAAGTACAAATGTCACGGCGATACCAAGACCGAGAGAAGTCTTGACGTTCTTTGAGACAGCAAGATAGGAGCACATACCAAGGTAGTATGCAAATATCATGTTATCGACAAATATTGATCTTACAAATAAGCTGAGATATTCTTGCATCTTTATATTATGTTTGAATCGTGTGATACCATTAAACTACTTAGCTTATACCTTCTCTTGAAGCTCTTTGTCATAAGAACGGTGTACCCAGATGATAACCGCAATGATGATCAATGCCATCGGAGGAAGAATCATAAGACCATTGTCTGCATATCCCATATCGTAGAATGACTGAGGGATAACCCTATAACCAAGGAGAGTACCGGACCCTAACAGCTCACGGAAGAACCCTACGATGACAAGGATCAGACCATATCCAAGTCCGTTCCCAATCCCATCAAGAAAAGATGGCCAAGGGCTATTGCCCAATGCGAATGCTTCGAGTCGACCCATCAGTATACAGTTCGTAATGATTAGCCCTACAAAGACAGAAAGTTGCTTATTAACGTCATAAGCAAATGCCTTAAGCACTTCGCTCACAATCGTAACGAGTGCCGCAACAACAACCAACTGAACAATAATACGTATACGACCCGGGATCGTATTTCTCAAGAGTGAGATAATAACATTGGCAAATGCCACAACGACAGTTACCGAAATAGCCATCACGATAGAGGGCTCAAGCTTGGATGTAACGGCAAGAGCCGAACATATACCCAGCATCTGGATGACGACGGGATTGTTTTTCGCAAGAGGACCGATGAGGGTTTCTTTATTCTTCTTATCAAATAGTGCCATATCTTATTTCGTATTGATCAGGAATGGTTCATACTTCTTGAGACTATTGAAAAGCATACCGTGTACCCCATTCATAGTAAGGGTACTGCCAGATATCCCATCCACATAATCTTGGTCAGCGAGGCCCTTGCCCGGCTTTACCACAGCCACACTTGTAAACTGTTCGTCACGGAAAAGCTTCTTACCGACAAATCGATCTCTAAAAAACTGTTCTACGATCTGTGCCCCTAGGCCTGGAGTTTCACTGGCATGGCTAAAGTCAACACCATATACGGTATCCATATCATCATCAAGTGATATATATCCCCATATAGGTCCCCAGAGACCTTTTCCATACAAGCCAAGAACATACTTCGTTGCACCATCTATATTTGCAACAAACACGGGGAATTGAGTAGAGCTTGCGAGTTTGGACAGTTCCGCAGAGAATGCAGGTGAAGTCTCTGTCGTACCATTGCTTCCCTCAACTATATTTCCCGATACGTCCACAAGGTATGCATCGGTAATCGTGGAGTTATACTTTTCGATTGCAGTTTTATTATCGGCTGTGATCTTAAGTGCTCTCAGCATCTGCTGCATACGGTCGATGTTCTCATTTTTCTGCTGTCTCTCCTTGAGTACTTGGGATGTAAATGCAAGCCCTATCGCCACAAGGATAACCATCACCGCAGCATAAGTGATTGTATATAGATTACTATTCTTATTCATAATTCATCAAATGCTTGTGGAAGATTAGACAGTCGTCTTTGCTGCCCGCTTAGTACGCATACGCACATTCGCATCAACCACATAAAAGTCGATAAGCGGAGCAAAGAAGTTCATCAATAGGATAGCAAGCATCATACCTTCTGGATAACCAGGGTTTAGGGTACGGATAAGTATTGCTACGACACCGACCAAGAACCCGTAGATATATTTCCCCTTCTCAGTACGAGCCGCCGTCACAGGGTCAGTAGCCATAAAGACAGCTCCAAATGCAAAACCACCGAGGAGGAGGTGATCAAGTGCGGGGAGAAGCATAGGACCATTTGCACCCACAGCGTTCATTCCCAAAGCAGTTAAATACCCACCGACAAATACTGAAAGCATAATCTTCCAGCTCGCAACCCCTGTCATAAGCAATATCACAGCACCGATAAGTATGGCAAGTACTGAAGTCTCGCCGATAGAGCCCGGAATGAGTCCAATAAAGTAATCCCAAGAACTCAATGGAGTACCGACTATATCTACTATGGCAGGCGTACCTTCAGAAAGAGCTGCCTGGCCAAGTGGAGTCGCTCCAGAGAATCCGTCTACCACCGTACCCGCACCTATACCGAATGTGGCATCGGTACGTACGAACACCTGATCACCCGACATTGCAAGCGGGTAACCAAAGAAAAGGATCGCACGAGTCACAAGAGCCACATTAAATATATTGTATCCAGTTCCGCCGAATACCTCTTTTGCAAAGACGACTGCGATAGCAGTAGCGACTGCAATCATCCAGAGAGGAGTATCGATAGGAACAATCATTGGAATAAGCATACCAGAAACAAGGAACCCTTCGGCAATCTCATGCTTCTTAATCTGAGCCACTGTAAATTCGACTCCAAGACCGACAAGGTAAGAGATGATAATCTTAGGCAACATGGCAAGCAAGCCAAAGACAAAGGTATCCAAGAAAGAGACACTTTGTCCTATTGCAAGATAGTGCTGATACCCGACATTATACATCCCGAAAAGGAGAGCGGGCAAGAGAGCGATTATGACCATTGTCATCGTACGCTTGGAATCGATAGCATCGTGGATATGCACTCCACGCCGCGAAGTCGTCGATGGGACGAAGAGGAATGTCTCCAATCCATCGAAAACAGACTGCAGCTTCGACAGTTTACCTCCTTCGGAGAATGTCGGCTTTATCTTATCTAAATAATTTCTTAACGCTTTCAAAGTTGTAAGTGTTCTATGGGTTTGACCTGAAATTGTATTAGTTCACCTCTTTGTAAAGTTCATCAAGCCCCTTACGTACGATATACTGTAGTTCGAGTTTTGAGGTATCTACAAACTCACAAAGGGCAAAGTCCTCCGGAGCTACTTCATAGATACCCAGATTTTCCATCTTATCTATATCGAAAGCTATAATAGCCTTTATGAGGTATTCGGGGAAGATATCCATCGGGAATACTTTGTCATACTGATTGGAGACGATGATAGCACGCTCACCTCCACGGAGACGAGCATCGATATCATACTCCTTAGACTTGCCCATAAGGAACGATGGGAAGCAGCGACTCATACTGAATTTGCCAAAGCCGGGTGCTGCCCAGCCGAACATTTCATGTGTGTCATCGCCTTCAGAGATTGCTGTGACAAGGTTGCTATAAGGGCTGAGATACTCATACGCATCTTTTACATGAGCCCCTGTCAACACATCACCGTCAATGATACGACGAGTCTGATTGTCATTATCGAGCTTATCACTTATAAGAGCTGCAATCTTGGCACCTGCAAGCACTTTTGCATATCCTCTCTTTGCCATACGAGAGCCCACGAATGCGATCTTTTTGGTCATATCGACACGTCCCGTTGCGAGGAACTTCCCTATGATCATGAGCTCCGTTGCGGAAAGAGTCCACACTGTTTCGCCCTTATTGACAGGACTTGTATGGTTGATCAAGACGCCAACATTACCGGCAGGGTGAGGACCATCGACTTCGTACACCTTGCAGTTCGAAAGTTTGAGGGCACTTCCCCTTTTTACCCCCACATATATGCTACCTGTGGTGAGCTTCGACAGTGCATCGATGGCAACCTGAAGGTACTTAGACTCATCACCTATCAGGTACTCCATATCCGGAGCCAACGGAGCTGTCATCTGCGCAGTCACAAAGATATCACGAGGTGTGGTGTTGGGATTGGCAACATAGTCGTACGGACGCTGACGGATGAGCGCAAACATCCCTGACGCGAGTAGAAGTTTTTTCACTTCTGTTGCGGACATCGACGGGAGTTTAGCGACATCAAATACCTCATACTCTTGAGAGGCATCAGCTTTGATTTCGATACTCTCGATCTTACGTTTGAGACCTCGGTGGACTTCGACAACGACACCGCTCACGGGAGAAGCGATCTTCAATTCAGGAAATAGTTTATGGTAGAGCACCGGAGTCCCGGCCTTCACCCTATCGCCTGCCTTTATCGATAGCTTCGGAATAAATCCCGGATAGTGGTCCGGTACGACACCAAATGTCGATCCCATGGATACAGGAATATCAATCTCCGAGGCTTTTCCCTTGAGATTTATATCCAGCCCTTTCTTGATTTTAATCACATTTGCCATAGAAATAGTATAAGAACAATTGTGGGGGTTGATTTTTATGTTCGCAAAGTTACGTTAATAAAGTATATTCTGATAATAATCCCTGCCCAATCTTGGGAATTTATTTACTTACGGATGCATAAAAAGATATAAATCATCGGATTCTTTTCCATTCTCTTACGCATACGAGCAAGCTCGGAGACCTCATAGAAAGAGGAGAATCATAAGTTGTGCCACCAATACTCTCAGGAACATCGTAAGTGGATATACCGTTGCATACCCAACCGCAGGTGCATCGTTATCCGAGATGGTATTGGCATAAGCGAGTGCAGGTGGGTCTGTTGTGCTTCCGGCTATCAGTCCCGCCAAGGTGAAGTAGTTGAGTTTGAAGACTCCTCGTGCGATTATGCCGCCAAGGATCAATGGGAGCATCGTGATGAGGACCCCATAAAGTATCCACAGGTGTCCGCCCTGATTTATCACCGTATCGAGGAATCCTTCGCCCGCAGCAAGTCCCACGCAGGCAAGGAATATGGTGATCCCTATCTCACGCATAAGCAGGTTGGCACTCGTTGTGGTATATGTTACGATTTTGTATCGGTGACCGAAGTTGGCAAGTAGGATTGCGACAATTAGAGGACCGCCTGCAAGACCTATCTTTACCGGCTGAGGTATCCCGGGGATAAGCATAGGGATAGAGCCCACAAGCACACCCAAGGCGACACCGAGGAATATAGAGATAAGGTTCGGTTCGTGGAGGTGTTTGACAGAGTTCCCGAGTATTTTCTCCACGCTATTGATCGCGGCATCACTACCTACGATAGTAAGTTTATCTCCGTACTGGAGGCGGAAGTTGCTCGATGCCACCATATCCATACCCGCTCTATTGATACGGGTGATATTTACGCCATAGAGAGCACGTAGATTTAGGTCAGCGATGCTCCTACCACTTATTTCGCTCTTCGTCACGACTACGCGACGGCTCTCGAAATGTGCGTCAGAAGGGACCCACTGCTTACGGTCCATTACGATCTGTGAGCCGACCATCATGGTAACGGTATCCACATCATTACGATGCGCTATGACGAAGATCTTGTCTCCCTCCTCGAGGACGGTATCGGCCCCTGCGATCTCGATGAGGTTTGTTGTGTGTTTGTATATCCGAGAGACTACGAACTTCCGGTTGTTCAGATTGGCTGAGAGGTCCGAGACTTTCTTTCCGAAGATGGCCATGTTCTGCACCTGGAGGGAGAGTGGTACGAGCTCGTTCTCCTCTTCTCCCGCACCGCTGTGCAGTTTTTTCGTCTCCTCGTCCAGCTTTACTTTGAAGATAAATCGAAGTGATATGATCGAAAGGATGATACCTACTACTCCGAGCGGATACGCTACGGCGTATCCCATTGCTATCGTGGTATCATTCACACCTGTCGCATCCAGATAGGCTTGTTGAGCTGCCCCGAGCCCCGGCGTATTGGTTATGGCTCCCGACATGATCCCTACCATTGTTGTGATCGGCATCCCGGTGACAAAGTGTATGGTGAGAGTGACAAGGGCTCCGCACAGTACTATACCTGCTGCCAGGAGGTTCATAGTCCCTCCACCCTTTTTGAAGTTAGAGAAAAACGCCGGACCGACTTGAAGTCCGATAGAGAATACGAAAAGGATAAGTCCGAACTCCTTAAAGAAATGCAAGACTCCGTGATCGACCCTCATCCCAAGCTCTCCGAAGAGAATCCCAACGAATAAAATAAATGTAACTCCCAGAGAGATCCCAAACATCTTTATCTTTCCGAGCAACATCCCAAAGGCAATGGTCATGGAGATAATTAAGATGGAATGAGCAACGCCTTCACCTGCGAACAAGTTTATAATCCAATCCATGCTAAGTATTAAGAAAACATATAGTTTCGTACAAAGATACAAAGTATAATCATTTCCCGCCCTCAATTATGGACTTTTTTCCGTCATTGCTCCGGAGTTAATATATCAAAACGAAACAACCTCCCTAATAAGGCAAAAAACCTCCGTATCCCGACCTCATATATCTTCCAGCCATGGTCGCTCGACGTCTGCAGTCAAAAGAGCAATGGTGCGGAAACAAACTTACGGACAGCGGGATATGAAGTGGGTTTCAGCCCTTGATTTTTACTTTTCAGGGGCTGAAAACTAATTTTCTGCTCCCGGAAAGTAATGTCCAGCCACGGAAAATATCTTTGGCTCCGGGAGAGAGAAGTTTTGTTTCGGGAAGTCGCCATCTTTACTTCCGGATCATCACAAGGGCGGGCCCTACCGGAGACAGAGAGATTGTGCCACGTGCCGGGCTACGCCACCGCATCCTGTCCCTTCCATACTGCCGAAGTCTCCTCTCGCCTCTACCCCTTTGACCTATTGCATATACAGTAAAGGGTATGGTCGATCCGCTTCGGCATATCAGAATACCTACTTATTGCGGTTGCAGAAATATCTCCGAATTTATAAATTTGCCGACGATTATGGGCAGACCTATACGGCATCGTCAGCAACCGAAAGTAAACATCCGACATACAGATATAATGAACAAAGGCATCACAGCACTTATTCTCCTTACCCTGGGAGGCATCACGACCATCCACGCTCAGGATATTTCAAAGGATCCGGACGGCACCTCCTCCACCCATACTCTCAATGAAGTGGTCGTCACTGCCACACGAACCCCCAAGAAGATCTCCGACTCTCCGGTCATGACACAGGTGATCACTGCCAGACAGATAGAGCAAAGAGGTGTGTCGGACATAAAGACTCTGCTCTCGCAAGAGATCCCCGGGCTGGTATTCAACGAAGTAGGCTTCGGCACAAGCATAAATATGCAGGGGCTTGGCGGTAAGCATGTCCTCTTCCTCATCGATGGTGAACGCATCGCAGGGGAAACGGGCGACAACATCGACTACCAGCGTATCGACCTCAATAATATCGAAAGGATAGAGATAGTACAGGGAGCCGGCTCGGCTTTGTACGGTTCGCAAGCGATGGGTGGCGTGATCAACATCATCACAAAGAGTCCTCGAAAGCGACTGCACGTATCTCTCGACACAAAGTGGGCGACACCGTACGACACGAACTTCAGAAGTGTTGCGAGGGATGACAAGTACCGCAGGTTCAAGCAGTACGTAGACAAGCCGAACCTCAATGCTTCACTTACCGTAGGGTACCGGTCGCAAAAGTGGGCCTCCCTGACCACACTCACACACAAAAGCGCAGATGCTTACAACCTGTACGACACCGACAGCGTCGTGAAGTACTTCCCGAAATACAATCGTACGGTCACAAAGCCGGTCAGCACCGTACCCACGCAAGTGGCGGGCTATATCCTCAGCAGTCTGCGCCAGGGAGTGACCTTCACCCCTACCACTCGTCTCACACTCTCGACTACGGGTTCGCTCTATGAAATGAGCAAACTTGACCTTACTTTTGACAACAAACACGAGTACAACACCGATATTTCGGGATCGCTCTCGGGGGTCTATCAGCTTACCGGAGGCGGAGAGGTCAAAGCAAGCATCTATGGAGACAGGTATAGTCGTTACCACAAGTACGACCTGCTTCAGGGAGAGAAGGGCTTGATCTATAAGCACGACATCTATCAGCCAAGGGTAAGCTACACTCAAAGAGTAGCTGAGAAGCACGAAGTGAGTGCAGGGCTTGAGTACTTCAACGAGGAACTCTACGCCGACAGATTCGGTGGGGCGGGATACTCCTCCCGGAGCCAAAGCACCGGCGCACTATATATCCAAGACGACTGGCAGGTAACTCCGAGGCTGGGCATCGTAGGAGGAGTACGTACAGACTACCACAGTGCATACGGTCTCAACGTATCTCCGAAGCTGGCAGCCATATATAAATGGTTGCCGATGACCTTTAGGCTCAACTACGCTGCCGGGTACCGCTCCCCGACCATCAAGGAGCTTTACATGAACTGGGACCATCTCGGTATGTTTATGATCTACGGCAATGCCGACCTCGTGCCGGAGCACAACCATTACATCTCCCTATCGGCAGAGTATAGCTCCAAGCACTTCTACGCTTTCGTGTCCGGGTATGTCAATAACTTCTCCAACAAGATCGAAGGGATCTGGACGAACGAACAGAAAGAACTTCACTACCGCAATACGAAGTCTGCCCGGCTTGCAGGACTACAAACTCAGGTACGCATCAATCCATACATCGAAGGGTTGCAGATACACTTATCGGGCAATTACCTCGTCCCCTCCCGTCAAGACGGCGTGCGACTCAATACCCAAAGCCCACTCTCCGGGACATTGCGTGCAGAGTATGGGCATAAGTGGAGGAAGCATACGCTTAATGTCAATCTGATCGGCTCATACATCGGGACGAAAGAGTTCGATGTGTCGGAAAAGATTGATATAAACGGGGAGACGGTCGAAGCATTCTACACGGCACGTATACCACAATTCTCCCTATGGCATCTCACACTTTCGTACAAGTACGACAGGTTGGGATACATCACGCTTGGGGTAGACAATCTCTTCGACTACCAAGCCGGGGTCGTGAGCTTCAACTCCTACGCAGGACCGGGACGCAACTATTTCGCAGCATTACATATAGATATCTGACAACATTATTACCAATATAAACTCAATTAAGCATTATGAAAAAGAAAGTAACCCTACTCCTCTCCTTGGCCTTATCCGTAGCCGCATTCTCCTCTTGCGGTAAAAAGAGTACAGACACCCCTAATCAAGGAGGACTCAAAGTACAAGAGCACACACAAAGTCACAAAAGCACATCGGAAACCGACTGGGTCTACTTCTCATTCGTTACGGGCAAAGAGGTCGAAGGAGTCACAGAAGAGTCTCGACTGACCCGCACAGACTGGGACATAGCATTCAATGGTGTCTACATCCGTACCAATAGCGGGCTATCGGGAAGTGGGAAAGGGGGCGCACTCAAGACTGATAAAAAGTCCCTCGCGGCAGTGACCGAAGCACCGACAGTCGGGTATGCGACGGATGAAGCTATCAAGCTTAAAAGATTCATGGGTAAGATGGTAGAGTTTGACTCTACCGGTAATCCCGTGCTTCAAGAGGCAGTACAGTACTTCGTCCCTCCGATGCCTCCGAAGTATGTACTCAATGACCACGTGTTCGTGGTACGTACGGCAGAGGGAAAGTATGCCAAAGTCCTATTCATCAGCTATGCCAATGAGAGGGGAGAGAACGGGCACGTCACCATGCAGTACGTGTACCAGCCGGACGGGACTCCCACTTTCAAGTAACCCGGGATGCGTAAATTTCTCACCAAGGGCCATAAATGGGTCGGGTGGGTACTGGCAATCTTCACCATCCTCTTCGCTATTTCAGGCATTCTTCTTAACCACAGGAGAGCCTTTTCAGGTATAGATCTGCCACGCACTCTGCTACCCGAGAGCTACGAGTATAGCAACTGGAACAACGGAAGTATCGTCGGGTCGCTCGCCCTACCCGATAGCTCGGTATGGCTCTACGGGGGGATCGGCGTATGGCAGACGGATAGAGACGCGACGGCTTTCGTATCTCGCAATAACGGACTGGGCAAAGGGGCCGACAACCTATCCATAAAGTCGTTAGCCCGTACCGCTTCCGATGAACTGTATGCCCTCTCTACCTTTGTCCTCTACCGCTTCGAGCCGTCTGCGCAACGCTGGGAGGAGGTGGTCGCACTACCTAAGGAGGAGAAAGGCTACACGGACTTGATCGTCCAGAGTGCCGGCGACAGTATCATCTTGCTCTCCCGTTCGTATCTCTATCTGTCGGAAGACCAAGGTACGACATTCCAAAAGATCGAGCTGAAAGCCCCTGAAGGATACACCGGGAAGGCATCCCTTTTTCGCACCCTTTGGCTACTTCACAGCGGCGAGCTCTTTGGGACAGCCGGACAGATAGTGGTAGATATCGTGGGACTACTGACCATAGTCTTGTGCGTTACCGGTATCATCATCACCATATCTCGGTTGAGGGCAAAGAGACGTCGGAAGCGGGGAGAGAGGACAAGGAATACACTCTGGCTCGGATCCTTAAAGTACCACAATCGTATCGGAAGTCTCTTCTTGATCCTCCTATTGATCATCTCGATAAGTGGGATGTTCCTCCGCCCGCCTCTTATGATCGCCATCATCAAGTCCAAGGTGAAGCCCCTGCCGGGTACGACTCTCTCCAGCGACAATCCCTGGCACGACAAGCTGCGCAAGCTGAGGTACGACAGCACTCAAGGTGATTGGTTGCTATCCACTTCGGAAGGGTTCTACACACTCTCCGAGATCTCAGCCCGGCCCCAACCGCTTACGAAGACACCTCCTGTAAGTGTCATGGGTCTCAATGTATGGGAGCAGAGCGGGACGGATACGTGGATCGTGGGATCATTCAGCGGACTCTTCGAGTGGGATCGTCGGACGGGGACATCGGTAGATATCTTCACGGGTCGCCCACATATCACGCAGAGAGGAGGTATGCCCTCCTTTGACAATGCCATCAGTGGGTATTCCGAGGACTTCTCGCACGGCACCCTCGTCTTCGATTACCTCAGAGGGATACGTTACCCACAGGGTAGTCGACCCTTCCCTGATATGACCGAAGAGATGAAGCCCGGGAGGATCTCCTTGTGGCATACCGCACTCGAGCTCCATGTGGGTCGCTTGTACGAGCCATTCATGGGTAAAGGGTCTCTACTCTTTATCTTTCTCTCCGGGCTTCTCCTCACGTTCATCCTATTGTCGGGCTACATTGCCTATCGGAAATGGCATAAAAGGAGGAAGTGAGAAAAATTACACTAACTTTGCGTTCAAACTAATCTTACAAACCAATAATTAAACTACTCATGAAGAAATTATTTGCAATTATTGCATTGTTTATTGCAATGGCAGGCACGGCTTCTGCACAGAACGTACAGACTCATTTCAATCTTGGGAAGTATTCAGACAAGAAGCTTCAGGGAGAGGACAGCTTCTTCATCACCACTTTTGAGAACCTTTCGTTCGACAAGTGGGGACAGACATTCTACTTCTTGGATCTCAACCACTCTAAGGACGGTATCAGAGATGCCTATATGGAGATAGCGCGCGAACTGAAGTTCTGGAAAGCCCCTGTCGCCATTCACCTTGAATACAATGGCGGTGTGGGCAAAGGCTACAGCCTTGAGAATACTTACCTCGCCGGTCTTAGCTACCTTTGGTCAAAGAATGGCAATGCGTTCAACCTAAGTATGATGTATCGCCACGACCAAGGTCTGGAGAAGCCGCACAACATGCAGATGACAGGCGTATGGTCTTGGACATCTTGGAACAGGGTCTTCACCCTCAATGGCTTTGCAGATCTATGGACATCCAACATCGGTGGCGCGAAGTCATCCATGACATTCGTAACCGAACCCCAGGCTTGGATCAATCTCAACCAGTTCGTTGGCGTAGACGATGACTTCAACCTCAGTATCGGTACCGAAGTACGTATGGCATACAACTTCATCCACCCCGATAAGTTCTGGGTACGTCCATCGCTTGCGTTCAAGTGGACATTCAAGTAAATCCCGGACAGGGTCGGACCAAATAATGAGAGGGGCTGTGTCAGAGTACTGGCACAGCCCCTTTTCTGTCATATTCAGGTCCCCGTGGCTCCCCACCGACATCCCGAAGGGGAATCACAAAGGAGCCGATACAAACTTCCAGAGAACGGGATATGAAACGGAGTTCAGGGGAGGAAAACCAATCTTCAGCTGCGGGAAACCACTCTTCAGCCCCGGATTATTACTACTCAGCCTCGGGTCACCACTTTATGTAGGGGAGAGAGGGATTTCATGACGGGACACTGACTATTTCCCATAACGTTCCGACAGGGATCTCCTCCCCTCACGGGATTATATTTCGTAGGGTGGGAGAAAAGATTTTTGCACGGAAAAGAGTATCTTTGTACCTGTGTGACGAAGTGTACACAGCTACACCTATAACTGTATAACGATATAATCTTCCTACAATAGTAGAATATGGAACCACTCAAGCATGAATGTGGTATAGCCATGGTGCGCCTCAGGAAGCCCTTGGAATACTACCAACAGCGATATGGTACATGGATGTATGGCATCAATAAGATGTACCTCCTGATGGAAAAACAGCATAACAGAGGACAAGAAGGGGCAGGGATCGCCTGTGTCAAGCTATACGCCTCGCCTGGCGAAGAGTATATGTACAGAGAGAGAGCACTTGGCAATGCCGCAATCACCGAAATCTTCAACTCGATACACTCCATATTCAGTACCATTTCCCCGGATAAGCTGCACGATCCCGTCTATGCAACGGAACATGTACCTTTCGCCGGGGAATGTTTTATAGGGCATCTGAGGTACAGCACAACCGGAAAGAAAGGGTTAGAGTTCGTACACCCCATGATGCGCCGTAGCAACTGGAGAGCCAAGAGTCTCGCTCTGTGCGGCAACTTCAACCTCACTTCGGTACAGTCCATATTCGAGAAGATATCGTCCGTAGGGCAGCACCCTCGCAATACCTCCGATACCCACATCATACTGGAGCAGGTAGGGCATCGACTCGATAGGGAGGTCGAGCATCGATTCAGAGAGAGCAAGGCGAAGGGACTTACGGGGATGGACATCACCCATGATATAGAAGCACGGATAGACTTGGCACGCCCGCTCGAGGAGTGTGCGCCCGACTGGGACGGAGGATACGCCATGTGCTGCCTGACAGGTAGCGGAGAGATGTCGGTAGTAAGGGACCCGTGGGGTATCCGTCCGGCATTTTACTACATAGATGACGAAATAGTCGTGGTGGCTTCTGAGCGTCCGGTGATACAGACAGTCATGAACCTTACCGACGACAAGGTACAGGAACTGATGCCGGGACAGGCTCTGACCATAGACCGCACCGCAGAAAAGGTGCTGGTGAGGCAGATCCTCGAACCGAAAGAAAACAAGGCTTGCTCCTTCGAGCGCATATACTTCTCTCGCGGCAGCGACTTCGACATCTACAAGGAACGCAAACAACTCGGGAAGAATCTCGTAGGGCAGATCCTACGAAGCATAGACAACGATCTGGATCACTCCGTATTCTCCTTCATCCCTAATACTGCCGAAGTAGCATACTTCGGTATGGTCGAGGGGCTCAACGAGCATCTCAACGGGCTCAAAGCCGAACAAATAAATGGAGGGAAAGCATTGTCGCGCGAGGAGATCTCCAAAATCCTCGAACGCCGTATCCGATCCGAAAAGGTAGCGATCAAGGACATCAAGTTAAGGACATTCATAGCTGAAGGAGCAAGTCGCAATGATCTCGCAGGACACGTCTATGACATTACCTACGGAAGTATCAATAGAGGGAAAGACAATCTCGTTGTCATCGACGACAGCATCGTAAGAGGGACGACACTCCGTGAGAGCATCATCAGCATCCTTGACCGACTCGGCCCCAAAAAGATCATCATCGTGTCGTCATCCCCCCAGGTACGCTACCCCGACTACTACGGTATAGACATGAGCCGGATGAAGGAGTTCGTAGCATTCAGAGCGGCAGTGGCCCTACTCTTAGAGCGAGGGAAGCAGGTCGTGATACACGATACCTATGCCCGGATATGCAAAGCGATGGAGGAGGGACGCAGTAATGAGGAGAACTTTGTCAAAGCAATCTACGAACCCTTCACTGTCGATGAGATCAACAGTAAGATTGTGGAGCTGCTCAAGCCCGACTTCGTAAAGGCAGAGGTAGAACTTGTGTACCAAACCATCGAGGGGCTTCATGAGGCAATCCCTAACCATCCGGGCGACTGGTACTTCACCGGCAACTATCCCACCCCGGGAGGGACACACCTCGTCAATAAGGCGTACATGGACTACTACGAGAACGACTTCAAGAAGATCTGAAAAATTACATACACAAAAAGCGACGACGTTATGAGAAAAAAAGGTACACTGATCCTCAGCGATGGCACAAGGTACGAGGGAGAAGTATTTGGTGCGGAAGCTCCGGCGAATGGAGAGGTCGTATTCAGTACGGCAATGACCGGATACACTGAGAGTCTTACCGACCCTTCTTTCGAAGGACAGATATTGGTTTCTACCTACCCGTTGGTAGGCAACTACGGACTTCCTGCCCAAAAAACCGATCCCGAGACCGGACTTACCCTGCTACACGAGAGTCCGCGTATCCATGTGAGCGGATTTATTGTACATGATTACTGTGAAGGGTATAGCCACTGGAACGCCGTCGAAAGCCTTGAAGAGGGGCTGAAACGCAATAATGTGACGGGACTTACCGGAATAGACACGAGAGCCCTTACGCAAAAGCTACGCGATCATGGGCCTTTGATGGGCAAGATTGTCGTAGAGGGTCATGAAGAGCTCCCATTCGTGTCCATAGATGATGTCAATCTCGTTGCCAAGGTATCGACCAAAGAGGTAATAACATACCGAGGCACGGGAGACAAGACGGTAGTCCTCATCGATTGCGGGGTGAAAGAAAACATCTTGAGACACCTGATCCGTCGCAGACTTACCGTAATAAGAGTGCCTTGGGACTACGACTTCTCGTCGCTCGAGTACGATGGACTGTTCATCAGTAACGGCCCCGGCAACCCCAACCTCTGCACCCCTACCATCGAACATGTACGAGAAGCGATAAAGAGGGGCGACAAACCCATCGCCGGGATCTGCATGGGCAATCAAATTATTGCGCGTGCGATCGGGGCAACAGTTATAAAGATGAAGTACGGACACCGATCGCACAACCAGCCCGTACAGATGGCAGGCACGACCAGATGCTATATTACCAGCCAAAACCACGGGTTCGCCGTAGATGACAATTCGCTTCCCAAAGGGTGGAAACCTTACTTCGTCAATCTTAACGACGGCACCAACGAAGGACTTATCCATGAATCGGGACGGATTTTCTCGGTACAGTTCCACCCCGAAGCGTGTAGCGGTCCCACCGATACCGAGTTTATCTTTGATGACTTTGTAGCATTGTTGAATTAAGTGATCACTCGTAGAGAAAGAGAATAATAATATGGCAGCGAAGAAATACAATAAAGTCCTTGTACTCGGTTCGGGAGCACTCAAGATCGGAGAGGCAGGAGAGTTCGACTACTCCGGATCTCAAGCCCTCAAAGCCCTCAAAGAAGAAGGTATATCTACCGTACTCGTCAATCCAAACATCGCAACAGTACAAACATCGGAAGGGGTAGCAGATGTGGTCTACTTCCTACCCGTCACACCATACTTCCTCGAAAGAGTGATAGAGAAAGAACGACCCGATGGGATCCTCCTTGCGTTCGGAGGGCAGACAGCTCTCAACTGTGGCGTGGCACTTCATAGGGCGGGGATACTGCAGAAATACGGCATCGAGGTGCTCGGTACCCCTGTGCAGGCCATCATGGATACGGAAGACCGCGAACTATTTGTACGGAAACTTGATGAGATAAATGTAAAAACCATAAGCAGCGAAGCGTGCGAGACGATCGAGCATGCCCGTAGTGCCGCAGAGCGTCTCGGATACCCGGTCATCATCCGTGCAGCATATGCCCTCGGTGGACTCGGTAGTGGCTTTTGCGACAACGAGACAGAACTCGAAGCGTTGTGCCAAAAGGCATTCGCTTTTTCCCCACAAGTCCTCGTGGAAAAGAGTCTTAAGGGATGGAAAGAGATAGAATATGAGGTAGTAAGAGACAAATATGACAACTGTATTACCGTATGTAATATGGAAAACTTCGACCCTCTCGGCATACACACCGGGGAGAGTATAGTCATAGCTCCGTCTCAGACGCTGACCAATAGCGAACATCAGAAACTGCGGGAGATAGCGATCCGCATCGTAAGACACATAGGAATCGTGGGAGAGTGCAATGTACAGTATGCCCTCGATACACAGAGCGAAGACTATCGGGTGATCGAAGTGAATGCCAGATTGAGTCGTTCGTCCGCACTTGCATCGAAGGCGACGGGCTACCCTTTGGCTTTCGTGGCGGCGAAGCTGGGTTTGGGCTACGGACTTTTCGAGTTGAAGAACAGCGTCACCAAGAACACTTCGGCATTCTTTGAGCCAGCACTCGACTACGTTGTGTGCAAGATCCCTCGCTGGGACCTAAGTAAGTTCCACGGAGTATCGAGAGAGCTGGGCAGCAGTATGAAGTCTGTGGGAGAGATCATGGCGATCGGGCGCACCTTTGAAGAGAGTATCCAGAAGGGTTTGCGTATGATCGGGCAAGGGATGCACGGGTTCGTTGAGAACAAAGATCTGGTACTCGAAGATATAGATGGGGCTCTGCGCCAACCCACAGATACACGTATCTTTGTGATCAGTAAGGCATTCCGCAAGGGGTACAGTATCGAGGAGATACACGCTCTGACCAAGATCGACCTCTTCTTCCTGAAGAAACTTCGCAAGATTGTGGATACGGCCGAGGAGCTTGAAGCACTTTCGGCCCTCGATCAGGTATCGTACGACTTGATGCGTAGGGCAAAGAAAGAAGGCTTTTCAGACTTCCAGATCGCTCGTGCCGTGTACAAGCATACGATAGACGATATTGAAGGCATGCAGGAGAAGGTACGAGCCCATCGCAAAGAGATGGGAATCACGCCGGTGATCAAGCAGATCGACACCCTCTCTGCCGAATATCCTGCACAGACCAACTACCTCTACCTCACCTACGGAGGGGGCACGCACGATGTCGTACCGGAACACGACAACAGAAGCGTCATAGTCCTGGGCTCCGGAGCTTACCGTATCGGCAGCTCCGTAGAGTTTGATTGGTGTGGCGTCAGTGCATTGCAGACGATCCGAAAGGCAGGCCTACGCTCGATAATGATCAACTACAACCCCGAGACCGTCAGTACAGACTACGACCTTTCAGACAGGCTTTACTTCGACGAGTTGAGCTTCGAGCGCGTGAGAGATATCATAGAGCTGGAGCAGCCACGGGGTACGATCCTCTCGACAGGCGGACAGATACCCAACAACCTTGCCATAAAGCTCGATGCTTGTGGGGTAAAGATACTCGGTACTCAGGCGAAAGATATCGATAATGCCGAGGACAGACACAAGTTCTCCGCCATGCTCGACCGCCTCGGCATAGACCAGCCGGCATGGAAAGAGCTGACCTCCCTTGACGATGTCACGGCATTTGTAGAACAAGTAGGGTATCCGGTACTCGTACGTCCGTCATACGTCCTCTCCGGAGCGGCGATGAACGTCTGCTCCAACGACGACGAGCTGCGCAGGTTCCTGCAACTCGCAGCCAACGTATCGCAGAAGCATCCCGTCGTGGTATCGTCGTTCATAGAGAATGCCAAGGAAGTCGAGATGGATGCAGTGGCAGACGGTGGCGAACTCATAGCATACGCCATCAGCGAGCATATCGAGTTTGCAGGCGTACATTCGGGAGACGCCACGATACAGTTCCCGGCACAGAAGATTTATATCGAAACCATCCGTCGCATCAAACGTATCACACGCCAGATCGCAAAGGAACTTCACATCTCCGGACCCTTCAACATTCAGTTCCTGGCTAAGGGAAATGAGATCAAGGTCATCGAGTGCAACCTCCGAGCCTCCCGTTCGTTCCCGTTCGTAAGTAAGGTACTCAAGATCGACCTTATCGACCTTGCCACCAGGATTATGCTCGGAGAGCCATACGAACGCCCGCAGAAGAACGCATTCGACCTCGACTACGTCGGTATCAAAGCGTCGCAGTTCTCGTTCTCCCGCCTGCAAAAGGCTGACCCCGTACTCGGTGTGGATATGACCTCGACCGGAGAAGTCGGCTGTATAGCCTCGGACTCCAACGAAGCGATCCTCAAATCGATGCTCTCCGTAGGGCAACGCATCCCCGAGAAGGCAGTACTGATGTCTACGGGAGGAGCGAAACAAAAGGTGGATATGCTCGAAGCCGCAAAGGCTCTGCACCGCAAGGGGTACAAGATATATGCGACAAAGGGCACACACCTCTTCCTACTCGAGAACGGCATCCCGTCCGAGCACGTCTACTGGCCAAGCGAAGAGGGGACTCCTCAAGCCCTAGACCTGCTACACTCTCGTAAGGTAGATCTCGTGGTAAATATCAATAAGAATCTATCCGCTCGCGAGCTCACCAACGGATACAAGCTACGTCGTGCAGCGACAGACCTCAATATCCCACTGATCACGAACGCACGCTTGGCATCGGCCTTCATCACGGCGTTCTGCAAGATATCGACCGAGGAGATCAAGATTAAGAGTTGGCAAGAGTACTAATCCCGCACAGGTAGGGCAGAGAGGCTGCATCTCCATCCGGCCATGACCGGCTACGGGGACAGCAACCTCCAAGAGCCAAAAGGAAAGAGCCTGCATCACCCTTAGGTCGTGATGCAGGCCCTTCTGTATCTATCCACATTTCAAAGTGAGACTTTATCCGTCATAAAGCTCCACACTTCCCAATCCGGAATTGTATTCGAGGACTGAAAATTAGTTTTCAGGGACTGAAGAGTAGTTTTCCACAGCAGGTCATTAGTTTTCAGCTCCGGAAAACCAACTCATGTCCTATTATATCACACTTCCGAACCGCACCCTAAGCACTTCGCCCCCGGTTAGCCGCATCTCCCGACCCTGAAAACAACGCAAAAAGGGCTGCATCTTAACAAAGACGCAGCCCTTACTTTATAAACTTTCTTGAGCCTCTTGTCGGATTCGAACCAACGACCCCGAGATTACAAATCACGTGCTCTGGCCAACTGAGCTAAAGAGGCAGGTGGGTAAGCTTACTATATCGCACCGCTACGACCGATTACCCTTGCTGCGGTCAAGCCCTGGGGGATTCATCAGGAGCTGGTCGTATAGGACTTACCCAGCGCAAAGGTACTACTTTTTTCCTAATCCGCAAGTGGCACCCTCCTACTATTCGTGCGTAGAGAGCAGGCGAGAAGCAGCAAGAGAGGCGTACGGGGTATTCGGTCTGCCGTAGTTGGCATAAGGATGTATAGAGATACCTCCTCGTGCGGTAAATAATCCGAGCACTTCGATGTACTTGGGATCCATCAGCCGGATGAGATCATTCATGATGATATTGACGCAATCTTCATGAAAAGCACCGTGATTTCGGAAACTGAACAAGTAGAGCTTGAGACTCTTGCTCTCTACCATCTTGATATCCGGAATATAGGTAATGCGTATCTCTGCATAGTCGGGCTGCCCCGTGATAGGGCACAGGCTGGTGAACTCCGGGCAATTGAACCTCACATGATAGTCCCTATCGGAGTGAGGGTTGTCGAAGGCTTCGAGCACTTCGGGCGCATAGTCCGACTTATACTCCGTCTTCCGACCGAGGAGAGTAAGCTGATCTTCGGGATGTATCATAGGTCTTTTATCTTGAGGATATTGTACGATATGTTTTTGTCGAAGGCATCTACGCCTTCGATTTTCTTGATCAGCTTGACGACCCGAACCGTAACCGGTAATATCAGGATCTCGTAAAGAGTCTTGAGTGCTATCTGTATGAGCATCAGCTTGACCAGCTCGGGGATAGAAATCAATCCGCCAAATGCCAAGGGAAAGAAGATAAGCGAGTCGGCCGTCTCGCCTACAAGCGTAGATACTACCGCACGCACTGAGAAGCCTTTCCCGGCGGTTGCTACTTTCATACGGCTCATGACATAAGCATTCAGGAATGAGCCGACCAAAAATGCCACAACACTCGCTCCCACGATCCGGGGCGCGAAGTTGAAGACAAAGTTAAAGTGCTCCTCCCCTCCCCAAAAAGCCGAAGCAGGGATCTGCACCGCCACGAGACCCATTAGGGCAACGAAGATGTTGGCAGCAAAACCTGTCCATATAATCAGACGAGTCTTACGATACCCCCATACCTCAGCGATACAGTCATTTATTATATATGAGATAGGAAAGACGAGCAAGCCCGCTGTCACATCAAGCGGTCCGAACTTTATGAGTTTCGTCTCAAGGAGATTGGATGTTATGAGACATACACAGAAAAGTATGCCAAGAAGCATAAACGGCACCGAGACATAGGTAGGGCTTGACCTCTTTATACTCCCTTGCCCTTCGGGAGTTTGTACAGTTTGTTTCATTGTTTACTTGTTTTTTACGTGGTGTTCAAGCACACGGCAACCTATTGCGCCCTCTTACTTGTCCGGCGGGATAGGTCGCTGCATTATATCCATGCACGACAAAAAGCCTAAAGGACTCGTGTACCGAGCACCCCTTTAGGCTTGCGATGTCATACTATTTCTTTGCGCATGTGGGTGTACGCCAGTCAGCGTACTCTGACGTAGATATTACTTCTTGCTGAAGAAGTCCTTCACGGCATCATTTGGAACCATCTCTTCGACGAAGACATAAGCTCCCGTCTTAGGAGACTTTTCCATCTTGATAACCTTAGAGAACGTACGTCCTTCACCCTTCTGTAGGTTTGCGACTGCTTTCTTTGCCATGGTCTACTACTTTATTACTTTATTTCCTTGTGTACCGTTACTCGCTTCAAGATAGGATTGTACTTCTTGAGCTCCATACGTTGCGGTGTATTCTTTCTGTTCTTGGTGGTAATGTATCGTGAAGTACCGGGCATACCGCTCTCCTTGTGTTCTGTACATTCAAGGATCACCTGTACTCTATTACCTTTCGCTTTCTTTGACATTATCTTACTTCTTCACTAAATGAATTAAAGTATGGTACACTTCTTTAGGCTACCTTGAGCAACACCTCTCTTGATGGCAGCATCGAGACCTATCTTGTTGATAAGTCTAAGTCCGGCAGCCGATACCTTAATCTGTATCCAGCAGTCTTGCTCCACCCAGTAGAACTTTCTGTTGAATAGGTTTACTTCAAACGTGCGCTTGGTTCGACGCTTTGAGTGCGACACATTATTGCCGACCATAGCTTTCTTTCCGGTGATTTGACAAATTCGTGACATCTTCGTTTAGTATATTGTTTTGTATTACTTTTATCTACGTGTATCAGGGTGCAAAGTAAGGACTTTTTTGTCGAATATGCAAACGGTCCTGACTTTATTATCGCCAAAACCGATTGATTGTTGCGGCAAAATAGGGTGAAGGGTTCCCAAAGTTACTCAAAAATTTCCTTTCACTCATCTTTAAGAGTATATTTGCATAAATATATAACCCAACGACACTTTATGATCATTGAATTTAAAAGAGTGACGATAGCGGACAGGGAGCTCATCTTGTCCCATACTCTATCTTCACCTTATATGAGTTGCGACTACTCATTTGCCAATCTATATTGCTGGGGAGCCTATTATAATACCCATATTGCGTTTCACAAAGGGATGATGTTGGTAAAGTTTCAGTCCAAAGAGGGGGGAAGGCCTGCATGTTTGATGCCAGTAGGCAACGGGAACTTGCAGGAAGTGCTGACCGACCTCAGTAAAGACTTCAAAGAGGAGGGCTATACGCTTACCCTTCTTGCCGTGCCGCCCGAGGGGGTCGAGCGGCTGCGCCAGTCCATGTGTGAGAATATCCACGTCCTCTCTAACGCAAACTACATCGACTACATATACTTGAGGGAAAAGCTGGTAACGCTTTCGGGAAAGAAGTTGCAGAGTAAGCGCAACCACATCAACCGCTTCATCTCCACCTATCCTGACTATACGTACGAAGAGATATCCGATGCGAATGCTGCCGAGTGCATAGAGCTCGAGGAGAAATGGTTCGTTGCGAGCGAGCAGACGGACGATATCAAAGCCGAACGCAATATGGTGACACAAGCTATACGTGAGCGTGAAGCCATCGGATTGATCGGAGGGTGCATCCGAGTGGACGGCAAGGTGATAGCCTTCTCTATGGGAATGCCTATCAATCATAGCACTTTCGGCGTACACATAGAGAAAGCCGATGTGGCTTACGACGGAGCCTTTACGATGATCAATAAGGAGTTTGCCTCACGTATTCCGGGACAGTACACCTACATCAATCGTGAAGAAGACCTTGGCATCGAGGGTCTCCGACAGGCCAAGCTCTCGTACAGACCCGAAATATTGCTGGAGAAGCACACCGTACTGATGCGATGCGAGTAGGACTTACCCCATATGATCCCTCTGACGACACCATGAAGCAAGAGGTCCTCGACCTGCTGGTCGAAGCCTTCGGTGCGTACGAATCCTACTATCGACTCCTATCGGAAGTGGCAGCCAATCCCAGAGACACATTATTATATTACGTCGAAGATGCTCTGGCGGCACACATCCAGATAGTGCCTTACGTAGGAGAGGTGAGTGAAGGTACGAGACTCAACGTGGCATACCTCTATGCCGTATGTACGGCGAAGCGATTGCGCGGACAAGGGATAATGCACGAGATGCTCACCGAGACCCTCAGACGCCTCCCCGAGATGGGGTACGATCTGGCTGCACTTGTGCCTGCCGAGGAGTCCCTGATCGCTTACTATGAGCAGTATGGCTTCATCTTGATGTCGGGAGAAGCGGTCCAGACCGTACCGACAACGGTCGTCCCGGCGGTACGACCCGGCACTGTCGCCACAGAGTACCTCAGCCGGGCAGCCCTCCTCGACGACGAGGTGGCAGACGGATCCGGACCTTCCGGACTTCGTTGGATGGCACACCCGCTCCGTTCCACCCTTCCGCCGCTCACCACACCGATAGAAGCCCCCATGCAGTAGCCGGCAAGAGACACAAGGGGCTGTACCATAGTATTGGACTACGGTACAGCCCCTTTTCGCATCCTTATGGGTTGGGAAACGAAAGGATACCGTAGAGAACCGTATCTCTATCCGATCTGAAGTCGTGTTCAGCGGCTGAACGTTAGTTTTCAGGGGCGGATTTCTACTTTTCAGGGACGGGGAAGTAGTTTTCAGGGGTTGAAAACGGCTTCACATCCGCCAACGTTAAAGTTTTGTGCCGGACGATGTGAGGACACAAGCCGGAGAGTTTACGGACAATCACGGTTAGGATACAACGATTTTATATTATCTTTGCACAAGAAGGTTGAATTTACTCCTCATCCCAATGGGCAAACGCCAACACATATTACCTATGGTTCTGGCGATGCTGATTACGCTGCTGGCACCACTTGTCCCCCACCATCATCACGACGGAGGGGCATGTTTCGTTGTCGAGCACTGCGAGCACGACGATGCCCCCAACGATGAGCACACGTCCCATGCGGGAGACGACACGCTCTGTATCGAGAGGGCAGAGTATCTCACTGCCAAATCCCTTACAAAACAACCGATCCTACAACCGGAGCTTGCCATAGTCTCTACCGTCGCACTCCTACTGATGGGCGATGACGACCATAGAGACGCCGAGGAGTGGTGCGACCCTCCATGCCACTACTTGGCTCCGGAGCTGTCTGAGGTGCAGGCTCTGCGTGCCCCCCCTACCCTTCTGTCATGATACCCTTCGGACAGTCCTCGTCTGACTGTCCGACACTCCTTATTATATATATTATCCACACTATTGCCTCCGGCACGTGATGTATGCCTGCATACCTCATTCGCCAAGGCTACTTTCATATACATCCTATGAGACCCTATATATTCTTATCATTTATCATCTCGGTAATCCTATCTCTTTCTGCGTGCCAAACGAGAGGCGAGCAGCACGATCACACCCATGACCATCAGCACAACCACGAACACAGTCACGATAGTGTCTATGACCATGACCACGAACATGGCGAGGCTTGTAGCCACGAGGAGGAAGAGCCGTCATATCTCACCGAAGAGGGTGACGATATATATTTCTCCAAGAGCCAGGCAGAGACTGCCGGCATAGAGGTAGAAGAGATAGAGCCATCACCCTTCGGCAACATCATCAAAGCAAGCGGACAGATACAAGCACCGCAAGGAGAAGAGCAGGTAGTCGTATCTACCGTGGCAGGAGTCGTATCCCTCTCAGGGAGATCTATCGTAGAGGGGATGACCGTCCGCAGTGGTGAAGCCCTAGCCACCGTATCGGCAAAGAATCTCCAAGACGGAGACCCGCTCCAGAAAGCCAAGATAGCATTTGAAGCGGCCGAGAAAGAGTACCGCCGATCAGAGCGTCTTATCTCCGAAAAGATTATTTCGAGCAAGGAGTTTGAGCAGGCTCGACTCAACTACGAGACGGCACGTGCTGCATACCAAGGGCAAGCGGGCACGATGACTGCACGAGGCGTCACGGTACTCTCCCCGATGCAAGGGTATGTAAAGCAGCTAATGGTCTCGCACGGAGAGTATGTCTCCGTCGGTCAGCCCATAGCAGTCATATCGCAAAGTAAGAGACTGCAGCTGCGCGCAGAGCTATCCGAACTCCACTACAAGCACTTGAATCATATAACAAATGCGAACTTCAAGACAACCTATGGGGATGAGACTTACAAACTTTCCGAACTCAATGGCAAACTCCTCTCGAGGGGCAAGGCGATGAGTAACGGAGCACCCTATGTCTCACTCACTTTCGAGTTTGACAATATCGGGGAGATCATCCCGGGATCATTCGTCGAAGTGTTCTTGAGTTGCGATCACGGTGAGGAGGTCCTATCCGTCCCTGTATCGGCTCTTGTGGAAGAGCAGGGACTCTACTTCGTATTTCTCCAAAAGGATGAGGAGCACTACATGAAGCAGGAGGTGGTACCGGGACAGAGCAATGGCGTACGTACCGAAATACTTAAAGGACTTTCTCCCGGACAGAAAGTAGTAGCACGTGGAGCTTATCGGCTCAAGCTGGCATCGGCTACGGGTGTAATCCCTCACGATCATAACCATTGATAGGAAGGAGGTGCGACAACTATGTTGAACAAGATTATACAGTTTGCACTGCACAACCGGCTCGCCATCCTCATCGTATCGGTACTCCTGATGATAGCAGGCACATATACGGCTTATCGGATGGAGGTGGATGTGTTCCCGGATCTGAATGCGCCCACGGTCGTTGTCATGACCGAAGCCAAAGGGATGGCACCCGAGGAGGTCGAGCGCCTGGTCACGTTCCCTCTCGAGACCGCAGTCAATGGTGCCACGGGCGTAAGGCGTGTACGCTCGTCTTCGGCCATGGGCTTCTCGATAGTGTGGGTTGAGTTCGATTGGGATACCGATATTTATATAGCACGTCAGATAGTGTCGGAAAAGATTTCCCTCGTTCGGGACGAACTTCCCCCGACAGCCGGGACACCGACCCTGGGCCCTCAGTCGTCCATCCTCGGAGAAGTCATGATGGTTGCCCTGACAAGCGAGGGGACAACAGGGCAAGGAGAGCTACGTACCATCGCGGACTGGGTGGTGCGTCCTCGCCTTCTTTCCACAGGAGGAGTGGCACAAGTCTCCGTACTCGGAGGGGAAGTCCGAGAGTATCAGATACTACTCGATCCGGACAGGATGCGACATTTCGATGTCTCTCTGAGCGAAGTGTATGATGCCGTATCGGAGATGAATCGCAACACTTCCGGCGGTATCCTCTATGAGTACGGCAACGAGTATATCATACGTGGGATAATCTCCACAAACGATCTCGAAGCCTTGGGCTTAGCCGTCGTCAAAAGTGTAAACGACCTCCCTATCATGCTGCGACACATTGCCGAGATCAAGGTAGGCAACCGTAGCCCAAAGACAGGAGTCGCATCCTATGAAACCCGGCCGGCTGTCATACTGACGGTAACAAAACAACCGAACACAAGTACCATAGATTTGAGCAAAAAGATAGATGCAGCTCTGGAAGAGATACAGCTCCCAAGCGATATAAAGGTGTCGAGCGATATATATAGACAGGAGCGATTTATCCGAAGTTCGATCGACAACGTAAGCAAGGCTCTTATCGAAGGAAGTATATTCGTCATTATCGTGTTGTATATTTTCCTTATGAACATACGCACAACGGTGATCTCCCTACTGACCATCCCTCTCTCTCTTGTCATTGCAGTCCTCGTACTTAACGTACTCGGCATGACAATCAATACGATGAGTCTCGGCGGACTTGCCATAGCTATCGGCTCCCTTGTCGATGATGCCATCGTAGATGTGGAGAACATATACAAACACTTACGGCACAACAACACCCTCCCCAGCCATCTTCGCCGATCAAAGATCACGGTCATCTACGAAGCATCTCGGGAAGTACGTATGCCTATACTCAACTCCACGCTCATCATCATCACGGGCTTTGTGCCCTTATTCTTCCTTACGGGGATGGAAGGGCGCATGCTTCTCCCTCTCGGGATTGCGTTCATCGTAGCTCTCTGTGCCTCTACACTGGTAGCCCTTACGCTTACGCCCGTACTAAGCAGCTACTTGCTCGGCAACAAAGAACACATAACGAAAGAGCCCGCTATCACACTTTGGTTCAAGAAGGTGTACCAGAGAGCACTCTCACGTAGCCTTCGCCACGCACGCCCTATACTTATCTCTATGGGTGTTGTGCTATTGGTGACGCTGGGCGTTTTCGTTACGTTGGGGCGCAGTTTCCTACCACCCTTCAACGAAGGCTCGTTCACCATCGGTGTAAGTACGCTTCCGGGGGTATCTCTTGAGGAATCGGACAAGATAGGGCGCCAGGTCGAAGAGATACTTCTATCCATACCGGAGATACAAACGGTCGGACGCAAGACCGGTCGTGCCGAGCTTGACGAACACTCCCTTGGGGTCAATAGCTCCGAACTTGAGGCTCCGTTCGTGCTCGGGAAACGCAGCAAGGAGGAGGAGGTCAGTGCAGAGATACGCTCCCGTCTATCCGAAATCCCCGGCATAAGTATCGAGGTCGGAGCTCCCATCACCCACCGTATCGATGCGATGTTGTCGGGCACCCGAGCGAGCATAGCCATAAAGATCTTCGGCAAAGACCTTACCCGTCTCTATGCACTTGGTAACGAAGTCAAGCGAACTATCGAAAGTGTCGAGGGCATCACCGACCTAAATGTCGAACAACAAGTAGATCGTCCACAGCTCAAGATCGAACCCAAGCGAGAACTTATGGCTAAGTACGGCATCACCTTACCCGACTTTGCACGCAGCGTAAGCGTCCTGCTTGCCGGAGAAGCCGTTTCTCAAGTCTTCGAAGGCGATAGAGCGTTCGACCTTACCCTGAAGGTACAGGAGGAGAGTCGCCTTTCCGTTGGGCGCATAAGCGATCTCACCATCGATGCCAATGGGCGAAAGGTCCCGCTCGGACTTATTGCCGACATCAGCTCTTCCACCGGGCCCAACAGCATCAGCCGGGAGAATGCGTCTCGAAAGATCGTCGTCTCTGCCAATACATCAGGGCGAGACCTCCGGGGTATCGTAGAGGAGATCCAGTCACGTATAGAGTCCGGCATGACACTTCCCGAAGGGTACCACATCGAGTACGGAGGACAGTTCGAGAGTGAGCAGGCTGCTTCACGCACACTTGCCGTCACGTCTATCCTCGCAGTGATGATTATCTTCATGCTGTTGTACAATCAGTTCCGCAGCAGTCAGCAAGCCGCCATCATTCTGATCAATCTTCCCTTGGCACTCATCGGGGGCGTCTATGCCATATGGCTGAGTGGAGGAGTGATGAGTATCCCATCTATCATCGGGTTCATATCGCTCTTCGGTATAGCGACACGCAACGGGATGCTCCTCGTCGAGCGGTTCAATGACCTACGGAGAGACGGACACTCCACGCTCCGAAGCATACTTCTCGGAGCAAGCGACCGGCTTACCCCCATCATGATGACCACTCTCACCACTGCCCTCGCCCTTATCCCTCTCGTCATCGGAGGGGGACTGCCGGGCAACGAGATCCAAAGCCCTATGGCAAAGGTTATACTCGGAGGGCTCTTCACCTCGACCATCCTCAATGGTTTTATCGTACCTATCGTTTACCTGATCACCAATAAGAGAAAGCGATGAACAAGAATATCCTACTAATCTTCCTGGCACTCCTCCTCGCGAGTCCAGTCACTTATGCCCAAGATATAGCTTCCATCCTGAAAAGCATCGAGGAGAACAATACGACCCTAAAGGCTCTGAGAGCCACCGGAGAGGCAGATCGATGGAGCAACCGTAGCGAAGTCGGACTCAAAGAACCGGAAATAGAGTTCAACTATCTGCGTGGGAAACCCTCCCCCATAGGAGGGCGCACCGATCTCAATGTGAGCCAGACCTTCGATATCCCTACCCTGTCCGGGCTTACGAGCAGAGAGGCCGAGGGGAAGAACCTCCTCATCGATCACCAATACCGTATCGACAGGATGGGGATACTCCTCGAAGCCAAGCTCCTCCTCATAGACCTTGCCTACTACGACGCCTACCTCCGTGAGCTCAAGAGCCGTCATGAGCACGCTTCCACTATTGCGGAAGCGCAGAAGAAACGGCTCGACCGCGGAGAGGGGAGCCTACCCGAGTACAACAACGTGCGACTCAGTCTCGCCACCATCCACGGAGAGATCACGGCAAGCACGACCGAACGAGAGCTTATACTCGCACAGCTCAAACGACTCAACGGAGGGAAGGATCTCACGGTAGGAGACCAATTCGCCTACCCTACCGAGAGCCTACCCGAAGATGGCTCCGAGAGATACCGCACCTTGCAGGAGCTGCACCCCGGCATTGCGTATGCCTTGCAGGAGGTTGCCCTAAGCCGCACACGCATATCTCTAAGCAAGAGTCAGGCTCTTCCCTCCTTCTCACTGGGATATATGAGCGAAAAGACTCTGGGAGAGCACTTCCAAGGCATATCGATAGGCGTCTCTATCCCTCTGTGGAATAGCACAGGACGCATACGCCAAGCCAAAGCAGCCGCCCAAGCGGCCGAAGCTCGGGTACAGGAAGCCCGCAGGAGATACGAAGACAACTTCGATATCCTCTACCACCGAGCCGCAAGATTGAAGACGACACACGAGATCTACCGCACTGCTCTTGCCGATGCGGACAATAGCAGACTCCTCAAGATTGCGCTTGATGAGGGACATATCTCCATCATCGAATATATGGTAGAGGTCGGACTCTACTACAACACCATAGACAAAGCCCTCGAGGTCGAGCGAGAGTACCATAAAGCCCTCGCAGAGCTGTACGCTGCGGAGCTATAAGGGTATGCCTGAGTCGAGAGACATGTCCGGGAGCGGAGACATAGCCCTCCGGGCCGCTATCCGGCTCCATCCGGTAGTGAGACAGCAGACTTGCCGTAACAAAACTGGTCTCTACCGGAAGTAAAGCGATCTTCCGCCCCTGAAGATTACTTTTCAGGGGCGGAAAACTAATGATCAGCGGCTGAGAAGTAATCTTCAGCCGCTGATTACAACTTTATATCCCGTTGGTCGGAAGTATTTCCCGGCACAAGAGTGCTTTGACAGCCTCCCTTCACAAAAAATGCCCTCCGGGAGTCCTATCGGTACTCCTGGAGGGCATGTGGTATGTATGGTATAGCTTTACGCCTGGATAGCGGCAATCCCCGGAAGGACCTTCCCTTCTATTGCTTCGAGGAGCGCTCCCCCACCGGTGGAGACATACGATACCTCATCGGCAAGTCCGTACTTATTGACACAAGCCACTGAGTCTCCTCCGCCCACGAGAGAGAATGCGCCGTCAGCAGTAGCCGCGGCAATGGCTCGTCCGACTGCCTCGGAACCGTGCCCGAAATTATCAAACTCGAAGACACCCGTAGGGCCGTTCCACAAGATGGTCTTGGACGAACGTATGACACGAGCGAACTCCTCTATCGCCTTCGGTCCTATATCCATCCCGAGCCAACCGGCAGGGATCTTGTCGGAGTCGGCAAACTTGCTCTCTGCATCGTTACTGAAGCGATCTGCAATCTTGCTATCTTCTGCAAGGATGAGCTTGACTCCTTTTGCCTTTGCCTTATCGAGCAATTCGAGCGCAAGGGTCAGCTTGTCTTCCTCGACGATAGAGTTGCCGATCTCTCCCCCGAGAGCCTTATAGAATGTATAGGTCATCCCTCCGGTGAGGATCAGGTTGTCCACCTTATCCAGTAGGTTCTCTATGATCTCTATCTTGCTTGAGACCTTGGATCCTCCCATGATTGCAGTGAATGGGCGGCGGATGTCTCTGAGCACCTTATCGACTGCCTCGACCTCCTTACCCATAAGGTAACCGAACATCTTGTGGTCGACATCGAAATACGCAGCGATAAGGGCAGTGGATGCGTGCGCACGGTGTGCTGTTCCGAACGCATCATTGACGTACACATCTGCAAGAGCGGCGAGCTTACGAGTGAACTCCTTCTGGCTCTCCTTCACGGCCTTCTTGGCAGCACTCTTCTCTTCGTCCGTCGCCTCTTCGCTCAAACCACGAGGCTTTCCCTCCTCCTCGGCATAGAAGCGTAGGTTCTCGAGCATAAGGGCTTCGCCGTCTTTGAGCTCGGCAGTCATACGAACGGCATCGTCTCCAACGCAATCGGGGGCAAAACGAACCTCGACACCGAGGGCAGCTGAAACGGCAGGGAGGATATGACGGAGCGAGTAACGATCCTCTACCCCTGCGGGTCGTCCGAGATGCGAACCAATAATCAGTCTGCCACCATCGGCAAGTATCTTACGTAGTGTCGGCAACGCCGCGCGTATGCGTGTATCATCGGTGATGTTGAAGTTAGCGTCCAGCGGGACGTTGAAGTCCACACGGACAAAGGTCTTCAGGCCTTTGAAGTTGAATGTGTCGATATTTACCATAATCTATTTCGTGCTTCTAATATATTGAGAAACAATCTGTATGTCATTACAAAAGTAACCATTCCTTTCGACTTGCCCCTAATCCCTCGAGGCAAATTAGGTAGCCACCTCACACAAGATCGAAAAGCGTCGGCTGGCATGGGGCAAAGCTCCTGCGGTGGTAGGGAGTAAGTCCATACTCGCGTAGTGCAGCGAGATGCGCCGGGGTGGGATAGCCGACATTGCTCGCCCAGTCATACTGCGGATACTCTTCAGCAATGCGTTGCATATACTCGTCTCTTGCCGTCTTCGCAAGCACCGACGCTGCTGCAATGGACCCGACCTTGGCGTCTCCGCCTACGATACAGGTATAGGGGATAGATAGAGATGTACTGAAGCGGTTGCCATCGATGAGAAGGTGCTCCGGTATCATACCGAGGGATTCGACGGCTCTACTCATGGCAACGAACGAGGCTTGCAGGATATTGATTCGGTCGATCTCTTCGGGAGATACGAATGCGACGGCATACGCAAGCGCATATTCCATAACGGCATCCCGCATCTCCAGGCGGACAGTAGGGCTAAGACGCTTGGAGTCATCGAGTCCCGGTATCACCACATCTGCGGGCATGATGACTGCCGCTGCCGCTACGGGACCCGCAATACACCCCCTGCCGACTTCGTCACAACCGGACTCAAGTCTCCCCGGATCAAGCCTCGGTGGGAGGAGTATCCTGCTTCTCTCTCTTGACATGCTCGTAAGGCTTGCATGGTTCGACGTGAATCACCACATGAGTACCCGCACCGAATCGTGCCCGCAACCGCTCTTCTATCTCTATCGTCAGGTCATGAGAGTCAAGCACAGTCATATTTCCATCGGCACGCACATCGACCTCTATGGCATAGTCATTACCTATGACCCTCGTCTTAAGGTTATGCGGGTCTTCTATCCCCTCGACATTTCTTATGATGTCAAGGATCTCTGTCTCGGTCTGATCGTTAAGACTGCCGTCGGTAAGCGCATACATAGATGGAAGCCCCAGGTCTACACCGACCTTTATGATGAATAGTGCCACGGTGAAAGCAGCGATCGGCTCAAGCAACAACCCCACTCCGTCAAAAAGGATTGCGCCCCCTACACCCAAAAGTGTGGCAATAGACGAGTAAGCATCGCTACGGTGATGCCAAGCGTTCGCCATAATTGCATCGCTTCTTGTCTCTACTGCCACCTTCCGTGTCTTTTGGAACAACCACTCTTTCGATACAACCGATATGAGGGCTGCGATAAGGGCGATGTATCCGGGGCGTTCGGGCAGAGTCCCGTCCTCGAAGTATGCCACAATGGTAGTGATAGCACTCCCAGCGATAAAGCCTCCCACCACGATAAGGATCAGGGAGATGAAGAGCGTGGCAAGCGTCTCATACTTACCGTGACCGTAATCGTGGTTTCGATCTTTAGGCTTATTGGCAACGGTAAGAAATAGATAAACCACCGCATCCGATAGGAGATCGGAGAGCGAATGTATGGCATCGGCGATGAGGGCATTACTGTTCCACAATACACCGGCTACGAACTTGATGGGTGGAAGCACGAGATTGACGATGCTTCCTATGAGGGTTATCTTGATTTTTTTGTCCATCTATATAATTATTTATGCGAGAGTTCTCCAGACCAGAGCGACTAAAGCCGTCACCACTATACCGTACAGGAGAGGCAAGAGTACCGATACAGCTGTCCACTTGACGCTACCCGTCTCCTTATATATCGTATAGATCGTGGTGCTGCATGGGTTATGGAGGAGACTGAAAAGCATTACATTCACAGCAGTGAGCGTAGTCCAGCCACCACTGCGTAGTATCCCTTCGATGACCCCGAACGACTCTTCGCCGACAAGGACCCCGGTCCCGTCACCCATCCCACTGAGAGAAGGCACAGTCAGAACCGTTAACATCAATATAGTGGGTATGACTATCTCGTTGGCCGGAATGGCAATGATGTACGCAAGGAGTATGACCCCATTGAGTCCAAGAAGCCATCCTACACCGTCCATGCTACGTATCAACCACTCGGCGATGGGGGCATCTCCGATAGAGATATTGCACAGCAACCATATCAGTGCCCCTGCCGGAGCTGAAAAGACTATGGCCCGCCATAACACGACAAGGGTACGGTCGATGAGCGAGGTGTAAAGGATCTGAAGGGGCTTTGGGGGACGATAAGGGGGAAGCTCGAGATTGAACGTCGATACTTCACCTTTGAGTAGTGTATGCGACAGGATGAAAGAACTGAAGAACATGAACATCACGCCCAACAGAGCTATGCCCAGCACTGCACCTATCCCGGCAAGTTGGGACAAAGATGCCGGCACGATAGCAGAAAGGAATATAGTTGCCAACATGATTTGCGTAGGCCATCGACCGTTGCAAAGGGAGAAGTTGTTCGTCAGGATAGCTATAAGGCGTTCGCGAGGGCTATCGATGATGCGCGTTGCTACGACCCCGGCGGCATTGCATCCGAACCCCATCGTCATCGTAAGCGATTGCTTGCCATGTGCCCCACAGCGTCTGAAGAGCTCATCAAGGTTAAATGCCACTCTCGGTAAGTAACCAAAGTCCTCCAACAAAGTAAAAAGAGGGAAGAATATAGCCATAGGAGGCAACATCACCGATACGACCCATGCAGTGGTAAGGTAGACACCATCTATGAGGAAGCCTGCAAGATACTCCGGCATCACTGCCATGCACCAGTCCTTGAGTATGGGATGGAGTCCGCCCACAAGCAAGTCCGACAGGAATCGGGAAGGGTAGTTGGAGCCTACGATAGTGATCCACAAGACAGTCGCAAGCATAAGCAACATGACAGGGAACCCGGTATAACGTCCCGTCAATATGCGATCGAGCTTGATGTCAAGCACCATATTCCGTTCCTTTCTCCCGAATGTCACCACCTCCCCTGCGATCTCTTTGGCAGTAGCATATATCGCTTCGGAGACACGATCGTGGAGATCCGCTCCCACCTCCCAGCGGAGACGATCGGCTTGAGCGAGCAAGGTCTCGCACCTGTCCGACTCTCCAAACTCCCCTTTCCTTATCGCTCTACCGATGCTCTCGTCTCCATCCAGGAGCCGAAGGGCAATCCAGCGAATATTCGGCATATCAGGGAAAGATGCGGTAAGGGCTGTGGAGAGCCGATCTACCGCATCGGACTGTGCCCCAAGTATATTCTTGATGCGGAAAGGTTGCGGCATCGAGGGCGACATTGCCACACGAGCCACCTCCCTGAGTACGCTATCCATCCCCTCACCTGAGCGAGCCGATGCGCCTACTACCGGGATATTGAGTCTTCGCGCCAGGGCATCGAGATCCACCGATATATGATTGCGGGCAGCTTCATCGAGGAGATTGACTACCAGGACTGCCTTGTCGGTGATTTCAAGTATCTGAAGGATGAGATTGAGGTTACGTTCGAGACGTGTAGCATCCGCAACAACGAGGGTCACATCAAGGCGACCGAAGAGGATGAAGTCACGTGCTATCTCCTCATCTTCCGAGGTAGAGAGGAGCGAATATGTACCAGGCAGATCGACAAGACCGTATCGTTGCCCTCCGAAGGTAAAGTTCCCTTCAGCCTTGGCAACGGTCTTTCCGGGCCAGTTGCCGGTATGCTGCCTCAGCCCGGTGATGTAGTTGAAGATCGTACTCTTACCCGTATTGGGGTTTCCTGCCAGGGCTACGAGCAAGACTTCCCGATGCCGTTCGTCTCCGTTCCTTATGAGACGGTCGTGCGGAGTAGAGGATTGTTGGCTCTGCATCTGTATCTTTTTCAATCGATGATTACTTCTCTATCGGACGCACCAGTATATGATCCGACTGGTCACGCCTGAGAGCTATGGCGGTATCACGGACAAGGTAAGCGACGGGATGTCCAAAGGGACTGCGAAGATATACACGCACCTCTCCTCCTCTCACGAAGCCGAGATCGGAAAGCCGCCTTCTCTTCTCCCCGATAATATTAGAACGCAGACCCACAATCTCTGCCACCTGATTGTCTTGCAACAGAGAGAGAGGGATAAGTCCCTCTACTTCGGGGGCAGCAATACTATCTCCCTTGAGCAGGATATGACGCTGCCACTCCTCTTGTATAGCCACGCTCCGTCCTTCAAGGAGCAGGCGCACCGCCTTGCCCGCACGGGATACCTGCACCGGCGTACCTACGGCAAGGCCGAGAGAGAGCAACGCACTGTAACGTTCCTCATCGTTATCAGGCAAAGAGGCAATGGTGTAGACCCCACTCTCGACTTCATCCAGACCGATATAACGTATATCCGGTATCTCTCCCGTACGGGGAGGGATGGGTTCACCATTGGGGTCGAAGAGAGGGTTCCCGAGACGGCGGCTCATCTCCTCCACCTCCTGCGGAGAGAGATAGTGCTCCTTGCGCTCCGCTCTCCTATGCCACTCTGCCATTGGGTAGCCTGTCATCTGTGCCAGGTAGCACTCATAGATACGGTGTGCACGAGACATCTGTGCCCCGTACGTAAGTCCGGCAGGCGTGACAGCCACTATATTGGCATGGCTTCCCGATAGCTCCACCCATCCTCTATGCTGAGCGACAAGGATATGGTGGCGTACGCGATCCTCCGGAAGGGCGCTCCACGACATGATCTCCTCGATCGTCCGCACCTCTCTTCCGGATGAGAAGAAATGCTTGAGCAGGTCTTCGATGAAGTGCTCCGTGCCTTGCTTGATACGCAGACGGCGATAGAGTCGCCACACCATTGTAGTCAGCACGAGTATCGCTGTGAGGAGGAGGATTATAATTACCTGTACCATATATACCTAATTCTCACATACAAATATACAGATAATGCGGTCGAGGGACAAAAGAGTGCGAACCTTTATGCCCAATTTCTACGATGGCAAAAAGGAAAGATGCGGTATGTAATACGTCCACATCGGACAAGAAAGTTGTGTTCCGCCCCTGAAAAGCAGGGTTCAGGGACTGAAAGTTGCTTTTCAGCAGCTGACCCCTGCTTTTCAGGGGCTGCTTATCACTTTAGGTGCGGTAACGGACATCTTCCGATTAGGGTACACACCTCTTCTCTACGCCCCCTCTCGCCCACTTCGACATAAGTATTTGTGTCCCATTAGGGGAGTCGGAAGGCTGAACCTACCGGAATGAGGCGGGGAATGACTACCTTTGTAGAAGGTAAAAATCAGCAAACAGATTACAGATGCCCGCCGAACAGATTTATGAGATACCGGTAGCGTTTCTGGAGGCTTTCGAAAAGGCTTTCGGGAGAGTGGAGCGCGAGGCTTTCGTCCATGCGGTCGAGACCTCATCGCCTGCGAGCATAAGGCTCAATCCTCTCAAGTCTCCTGCCGTCCCGACGCGGCTCCGTCAGGTGCGATGGTGCTGCGACGGCTACTACGTAGACGCACGTCCCACCTTCGGTATCGACCCTCTGTGGCACGCAGGTGCGTACTATGTGCAGGAGGCATCGAGTATGTTCGTGTCACGCTACCTGTCGAGGGCAGAAGGAGAGCTTAGTGTGGCTCTCGATCTGTGCGCCGCTCCGGGAGGCAAGAGCACCCTGCTTAGAAGCGGCCTCCCGACAGAGTGCCTGCTCATCTCCAATGAACCCGACCGTGGGCGCGCCACAATCCTCCACGAGAATATACTCCGGTACGGACCGGATGAGGTCATCGTGACGAACACTTACCCCGATGCTCTGAGACGCTCGGGAGTCGTGTGCGATCTTATACTCGTAGATGCTCCGTGCTCGGGCGAAGGGATGTTTCGCAAAGACCCGGCAAGTCGCTCGGAGTGGTCGCCCGGGAATGTGGAGACTTGCGTATCGCGCCAGAGAGAGATACTGGACGAGGCGTGGCAGATGTTGCGCCCGGGCGGGATGTTGATATACAGCACCTGTACCTACAATCGGCAGGAGAATGAGGAGCAACTACAATACTTGCTGAACGAATACGATGTGGCGGATATAGTGATGCCGTACATAGATGACCCCGAAGCGCTGGGGATCGTACGGGGGAGCGAAGAGGGAGTATTCCGCTTCCTGCCTCATCGTATCGAGGGTGAGGGCTTTGCCATCTTTGCAGTAAAGAAAGGGGATGGCGCACACCGGATGAGCACTCCGAAGAGAGACAAGAAAACGAAGGGGCAAAGCAAATCGACACCTATCCCGATGCTACTCAAAGAGTGCCTGCCTCACCTCGACCACATATCGGAAACGGATGAAGGATACATCTACCTCTCGCCCAAAGGACAGGAGACTCTCGACCTCCTTGAGAGAGCAAAGGTACGTGTGCTCGGTAGGGGCGTGATGCTTGGGGAGCTCAAAGGGAAAGACTTCGTCCCCCATCACGCTTGGGCGATGAGCTGTGAGACAGCCCCCTTTGCACCGTTCCCGGTGATCGAGCTGACCGGAGAGCAGGCGTTGGCGTTCCTCAAGCGGGAGAGCATCATACTCCCTGAGGGAAAAGGCTTCCAGATCGTGGCTTACCAGGGAGTACGTCTCGGATGGGTCAAGAACCTGGGTTCACGTTCAAATAATCTCTATCCCAAAGAACTATTCCTGCGCAATAAGAATGTGTCTGTGGATGATATCGTCGATCTCTTCAAATAAACAATTCTCATGAAACGACTTCAAGCATTGGTATACCTCACAGTTACGGTACTTCTGGCCATCATCCCACGCCAAAGCATGGCCGAAGAGCACTTGGTAGAGGAACTCCCTCCACCCTCCTACCGTGTGAGTCTCCTGACGTGTGGTCCATCGGATAGCGAACCCTTTATGCTGTATGGGCACACGGCACTGCGGCTTAGAGAGGAACTGACGGGGAGAGATCTGGTCTTCAACTACGGGCTATTCTCGTTCGAGCAACCCAACTTCCTGCTCAACTTCTCTATGGGTAAGCCTCTCTACTGTCTCGGAGCGACTACTTTCGAGGCTTTTGTCGCAGAGTATACCCTTGAAGGACGCAGTATCACCGAACAAGTATTGAACATCTCCGGCAAGGAGGCTGCGCAACTGTATGAGTACTTGATGTGGAACTTACAGCCGGACAATAGGGACTATGTCTACAACATATTCTATGACAACTGCGCCACAAGGGTAAGAGACCTCATAGAAAAGGCTACGGGAGGAATAGAGATCCGTTGGGAAGAACCCCTGCCTACGTTTCGGAGGGCACTCCATACCCTGTCGCACACCGATGCTTGGTACACCCTAGCCAGCAACCTCCCCCTCGGCACACAGACAGATAAGGTAATGTCCCTGAGCGATGCCGCATTCCTGCCCGACTACTTGGCAAAGGAGATGGACAGAGCTGTGAGAAAAGACAACCAAGCTCCCATTGTGCTGGAGACAAGAAAAGTACTGCCTCAGGTCATAAGTGTGGGAGAGAATGCACGCTTTATCTATGAGCCTACGCTGGTGGCTGTAATCCTTCTGCTGGTATATATCCTCTTCGTGCTCCTATACATATATAAAGGAGTGGCAATCCTCCTGACCCTAATGAGAGTGCTCCTGTATCTCTCTATGGGTTTATGCGGTGTGTTGCTATGGTTCCTGGGACTTGTGTCTCATCATCCCCACACATTCCCCAATCTCAATATGCTACTCTTCTCTCCGATATACCTTCTCTTGTTAGTAACAATGTGGTTTTCAAAATGTAAGAAAGCCACTAATTGGTTCTATTTTATTAACTTTGCAGGCGCAGTATGCTGCCTTCTCGGCGCATTGATCGGGATACAGACATTACCGCAAGGTATTTTTATCATAGCCATACTTATAATGACAGATCACGCGATGCAGGTCGTGGGACGAAAGAGACTCACAAAGCTCTTATCCCGAAGCGCAACGTGACACCATCATATAATGAACAGACTGATAGTCCCTATAATAGCTCTGCTGGCAATGTGCCAGACAAGGGTAGAGGCGGGTATACCTCGCCTCGTCGTACTGCTATCGGTAGAGGAGCTAAGGACCGATCTGGTGGAGGAGCTCTCCCCATATCTCTCTGATGACGGGCTGAAAAGACTGCTCAACGAAGGGCAGGTCTACAACAATGTCAATCATCCCCTTACGATGCCGGATGCTACCGCTTCGCAAGCTATACTGCATACGGGGACAACGGCCTTAGCCAATAACATCGCCTGCCGTCGCCCACTCTCCCGGACAGGGAACGGTATGCTATCGGCATACAAGTCGGTATTTCACGATGAGGAGTATATAGGCTTTGCAACCTCCGACAGGATGTCGCCGAGACGCCTCTCCGCAACGACGATAGCGGATAAGCTGAAGCAGGCATCGAGACGATCCGGACTTGTCTACAGCATAGCCCCAAATGCAGAGGAAGCGATCATAGCGGGAGGACGACACGCTAACGGAGTCTACTGGATAGATGACTACAACGGGCGTTGGGTCTCCTCGACCTACTACAAGGATGGTTACCCTGCTTATGTCGAAAGACTCAACTCTCCCTCGGAAGGGTTGCTGCAAAGACTCCCCGACACCTCCTGGACGCCGCTGTACTCCTCCGAACCTCTGGGTAAGTACGGGCGTATTCCTTACTCTTTCTCCGGGACAATCCCGACAATGTTCAAGCACTCTTTCTCCTCCAATGGCGAGGGGGTGGTGCGCTACAAGCAAAGCGGACTGATCAATGATGAGGTAGTCAAGGTCGCCGAACAGCTGATCGTCAATACCGAGATAGGCAGAGATGCGACCCCGGATATGCTTGCCGTACACCTGTATGCCGGGAACCATGCCCGGGCAACTCAGGATGTTTCAACCGAACTTATAGATACTTATTACAGACTTGATAGGGCGATTGCAACGATACTTAAGCTCATCGACAATCGTATTGGCATTGATCACACACTCATCGCCCTATCCGGTAGCGGACAGGCACGTGAGTTCGTCGCAGACAGTGAGGTAACCGGGTACTTCCATAAGGATAGATGCAAGGCACTGATGAATATGTACCTCATGGCAAAGTACGGCAACGGCGACTGGCTCGAAGAGGTATCGGACGATGGACAGATATTCCTCAACAGGAAACTTATCGAGGAACGCAAGATCAGCTTGCAGGAGATACAACGTAAGGCTTCGGACTTCCTGCTTGACTTTAGCGGAGTACAGTTTGCCGTTACCGACCATGAGTTGAGGGAACGTGCGACCTACGACGGCAAGGATAACCCTCTCTTCCTAAGCTGTCTCAATAGAGCCACCAATAAAGATAGGGGTGATGTAGTCTTCGATCTCCTACCGGGTTGGGCATTCATTCAACCCGGCTCCACAACAGATGCGGGAGTCTACAAGCAAGGGGTAGTAACAACACTCTTCCTCCTACGTGCCCCTTCTATACGCAGTGAGGTAATCTCCTCTCCTATCGACCTAAGAGATATATCGACTTCTATATGCTTTGCACTAAGAATTAGGCCACCTACTCCAGGCAGGATGGTAGCCTCCGGCTTACTGAAACGATAAGAGATCTCTTCCAAATAACGAAACAATAAATATCAGATATAACAGAGTTAATGGGAATAAATAGTTTACTTACCAAACTGTTTGGTAACAAGTCGCAAAGAGACTTAAAAGAAATAACACCTTATGTAGATCAAATCAAAGAGGCTTACAAGGGTGTGGTGAGCTTATCAGACGATGACCTGAGGGCACTTACAGCAAGTCTGAGAGCGCAGATCCAAGAATACGTACAGGGCGAACGAGACGAGATCGCTCGCCTTAAGGTAGGTGTTGAAGACCTTGAGCTACAAGAAAGAGAAGCCGTATGGAATAAGGTGGATAAGCTTGAGGAGACAATCATGAATAAGATGGAGGATAAACTCAATGAGATTATGCCTCAAGTATTCGCCATAGTCAAAGATACGGCTCGACGTTTCGCAGAAAACGAAGAAATTCGCGTGACAGCGACACAGTTTGATCGTGATCTTGCAGTGTCCCGTGACTTTATAAGTATCGAAGGAAACCAGGCAATCTATAAAAATCATTGGGTAGCGGGAGGGAATGAAATCAAGTGGGATATGATCCACTATGACGTTCAGCTATTCGGAGGTGTCGTACTTCACAAAGGGAAGATCGCAGAAATGGCAACAGGGGAGGGGAAAACGCTTGTAGCAACTTTGCCTGTCTTCCTCAACGCTCTCACTGGAAACGGAGTACATGTCGTGACAGTGAACGACTACCTCTCTAAACGTGACGCCGAATGGATGGGACCTTTGTATATGTTTCACGGACTTTCCGTCGATTGTATCGACAAGTATGAGCCAAACTCCGAGGCCCGTAAGCGTGCTTATAACTGTGATATTACGTTCGGGACCAACAATGAGTTCGGCTTTGACTACCTTCGCGACAATATGGCTCGCTCTCCGAAGGATCTCGTACAGCGTAAACATAACTACGCCATCGTGGATGAGGTGGACTCCGTACTCGTAGATGATGCACGTACACCGCTTATCATATCAGGACCTATTGAGACAACGGGAGATCAACTGTTCGAAGAGTTCAGAGGGAATGTAGAAGTTGTCGTCAACGCGCAGAAGACCCTTTGCACACGATTACTCACTGAGGCCAAGCAAAAGATCAAAAGCGATGACAAGAAGGTGCAGGAAGAAGGCTACCTTTTACTCTTCCGTAGCTACAAAGGGCTACCGAAGAATAAGGCTTTGATCAAGTTCCTCAGCGAAGAAGGTATAAAAGCCGGGCTCCTCAAGACCGAGGAGTACTATATGCAGGACAATATGCGTAATATGCACATTGCGACAGATGAACTGTACTTTGTCATAGACGAGAAAAACAATGCTATAGAACTCACCGACAAAGGTATCGATCTCCTCACAGGTAAGACGGATGATCCGCAGTTCTTCGTCCTACCAGACATCACCTCACAAATGTCTGAACTCGAGAACTTGGCCCTAACCAACGAAGAGAAAACTGCCAAAAAGGATGAGCTCCTTGCCAACTACTCTATCAAGAGCGAGCGAGTGCACACCATCCATCAATTGCTCAAAGCCTACACACTCTTCGAACGCGATGACCAATATGTCGTGATGGACAATAAGGTACTTATCGTAGACGAACAGACAGGACGTATAATGGATGGACGTCGATACTCCGACGGTCTTCACCAAGCGATCGAAGCCAAAGAACACGTTCGTGTAGAGTCGGCATCACAAACTAAGGCAACGATCACGCTCCAGAACTACTTCCGTATGTATCATAAGCTGGCCGGGATGACCGGTACTGCGGAAACGGAAGCCAAGGAATTCTGGGATATCTACAAGCTTGACGTAGTAGTTATCCCAACAAATCGGCCAATAGCTCGTAAAGATGAGAACGATCGTATCTACAAGACCGCACGCGCCAAGTATGCCGCAGTAATAGAGGAGATCGAAGCTCTCGTAGCGAAAGGTCGCCCAGTACTAGTCGGTACGACATCGGTCGAGATCTCAGAGCTCTTAAGCCGTATGCTCTCCATGCGTAAGATCCCTCACAACGTCCTCAATGCCAAGCTCCACCAGAAGGAAGCAGAGATTGTTGCTCTCGCAGGACAGACAGGTACGGTGACCATTGCCACGAACATGGCAGGGCGTGGTACCGACATCAAGCTCTCTCCGGAGGTAAGGGCTGCCGGAGGGCTTGCGATCATCGGGACCGAACGTCACGAGTCTCGTCGTGTAGACCGCCAGCTTCGTGGTCGTGCAGGCCGACAAGGAGACCCGGGATCATCCGTATTCTTTGTGTCGCTTGAAGACAGATTGATGCGTCTCTTCGGGTCCGAGCGTATTGCAGGTATGCTCGACAAGCTCGGTTTCAAGGAAGAGGATATGCTCGAAGGTCGGCAGCTTTCAAAGTCGGTAGAGAATGCGCAGAAGAAAGTAGAGGAAAACAACTTCGGCATCCGTAAGCACCTTCTTGAGTACGATGACGTAAAGAATGCACAGCGTAAGGTGATCTACACTCGTCGCAACCATGCTCTCCGTGGCGAACGTATCGGGCTCGACGTCATCAATACCCTATCTCAATGTGCCGAAGCGGTAGCGCAGGAGCATGCGCAGGGAGACTTCAGTGCATTCAAGATGGAGCTCTTCACCACCTTTGCCATGGAACTTCCGATCACTGAAGACGAATTCAAGACGCTCAATGCCGATACTTTGGCAGATAGGATCATGGACACGGCAGTCGAGACCCTCAATCGCCGTATGGAGAAGATCATAAGCATCGCCGACCCGGTACTACAAAACCTCAACGCACAGCAGGGCAATGTCATCGAGATGGTCTACGTCCCCGTAGGAGATGGCAGGTTGATGTACAATATCCCGTGCAATCTCAAGGAAGCCATCGACTCGAACTCCAAGAGCGTAGCACGTGCTTTCCAGAAGACCATACTCCTATACACCATCGACGAGGCTTGGGAAGAGCACCTTAGAGATATGGATGAGCTGCAGAACGCTGTGCGCAACGCCTCGTACGAAAATAAGGATCCCCTCGTCATCTTCAAGATGGAGTCCTTCGAGCTTTTCCGCACCATGGTCGAGAGGATGAATAAGAAAGCGACCTCTATTATCATGAGAGGACAGATACCTCTTGGTCCAAGCGAAAGTCAAGAGAAGCGAGAGGTCAATGTACGTGAAGCGCACGAAGATCCCCGTCTCAGTAGCCGTCGCAACTATCGCGAGCACAAGGACGAGTACCAAGAAGCCCAAGAAGCTCGACACAGAGCAGGGATGGCTGCAAGTCAGGCCGGCAAGGAAGAGAAGCAACAACCGTATGTGGCAGGCGAGCGTATAGGTCGCAATGATCCTTGTCCATGTGGCAGCGGGAAAAAGTTCAAGGCGTGCCATGGCAAAAATCTCTGATAGATACTAACCTTCTAAGGAAAGCATCCGTCCTCACCCCTGACACAGGTGCGTGAAGTGGGATGCTTTCCTTCTTTTATTATACGAAATACAGCGATGATACAGTCAATGACAGGCTTTGGAAAAGCCGTAGTAGAGACACCCGGAAAGCGCATTACCGTCGAGATTCGCTCTGTCAATAGCAAGCAGTCCGATATCTCTGTCAAGCTCCCTACGGCACTGCGCCCCATAGAGATGGAGGTGCGGAAGCGTCTCAACCAGACCCTCCTCCGCGGAAAGATAGACACCTACATCCTCCTTGAAGATCTTTCCAACACCCCGAAGACGAAGATCGACGGCACACTCATGGCACAGTACCATGCCGAGCTACGACGCATTGCCGAGAAGACAGGCATCCCCATGCCACAGGACCCCATGCGTACCCTGCTCACTATGCCGAACATCTACGTAAGCAACGATGACACGACCGAGGAGAGCTCCTCGGACGAAGACACCCTTACGGCAGTAGACAGAGCGATAGATGCGCTTGTGGCGTTTCGTTGCCAGGAGGGAGAGGCCCTCGCCGAAGGGTTCAGGCAAAACATCGGACGGATACGCACCCTCCTCTCTGAGGTAGAGCCGTACGAAAAGGAGCGAATAGACAACGTCAGATCGCGCCTCGAAGAGGGATTGCAGAAGTATATCGAAACCGACTACGACCGCAACCGGCTTGAGCAAGAACTGATCTACTACATCGAGAAGCTCGACATCAACGAGGAGAAGAGCCGTCTCCTCAATCACCTTGACTACTTCGTCGCCACGATGGAGCACACAGAGCCGGGCGAAGGTCGCAAGCTCGGCTTCATAGCACAGGAGATCGGGCGAGAGATCAATACGCTCGGGTCGAAGTCCAATCACGCTGAGATGCAGAAAATTGTCGTGAAGATGAAAGACGAATTGGAGCAGATCAAGGAACAAGTCCTCAATATCCTCTAACCCCCATAGCGTCATGAAGAAAGGCAAAGTCATCATATTCTCCGCCCCCTCCGGCACCGGCAAGTCCACTATCATACGACATCTCATAGAGAGAGGGCTACCCCTCAGCTTCTCCATCTCGGCCACTTCACGTGCGCCAAGGGGCGAGGAGCAGCACGGGAGAGAGTACTACTTCCTCACCACCGAGGAGTTCCGGGCACGCATAGCGGCAGACGACTTCCTCGAGTACGAAGAGGTATATGCAGGGTGCTACTACGGCACACTCAAGAGTGAGGTAGATGACAAGATCAACCGGGGGCTCAACGTCATCCTCGATATAGACGTCGTGGGCGCACTCAATATCAAGCGGATATACGGATCCGAAGCTCTCGCTCTCTTCATCATGCCACCGAGCATCGAAGAATTGCGCAAGCGACTCTCCCTGCGCGGTACAGACACCCCGGAAGTGATAGAGAAGCGGCTCGCCAAGGCAGAGTACGAGATCTCGTTTGCACCGAAGTTCGACGTACAAGTCACGAACCGTGACCTCGATGTTGCGTGTCGCGAAGCACAAGGACTAATCACGGAGTTCATAGAGAAGTAGATAAGATGAAGCACGTAATACTCTTCCCGGGGTCATTCAACCCCATGCACATCGGACACCTCTGTCTTGCCAATTACATCGTAGAGACACAGTCCGATGTGGATGAGCTATGGATGATGGTGACGCCCTCCAACCCCTTCAAGGCATCAGCCGACCTCCTCGACGAAGAGTTTCGCGTACGCTGGGCTACCCACCAGGTGACAGAGCACCCCGGGATACATATCTCGACCGTAGAACTCTCGCTCCCCAGACCCAACTATACCTACCAAACCATACAACACCTCAGAGAGATCCACCCCGACTACCGCTTCACACTGCTCATCGGGATGGACAGTCTCATCAATCTGCCGAAGTGGCACCGAGGACAAGAGCTGATGCAGGAGGTAGAAATACTCGTCTACCCACGCCCCGGATATACCCTACCCGACGACTTCATCCTACCCAGAGGAGTACAAGTTATCGAAGCACCGACATTCGATATATCGGCAACCCGACTACGCAACCTGCTCCTTGCAGGGCAAACTCTCCCATATTTCCTCAACATCTCCACAGATCACCCACTACACAAGGAATTGCTCCGACGACTCTCAGAGATAAGAGATGCAAAGTAATACCGGCAAAGCAACCAATAGAAGAGAGCCTGTGCAGTACCCCAACGTACCACACAGGCTCTCTTTATATCTCAATCCTCTCGCACTGTCCCCGCTCATTCTTCCAATCAATATACTACATGGGGGCTCTTTACCTTCCTACCTTCTCGTTCTACTACGACTTGATCCTCGACCCTATATACCACACAGGCGTCCTTTGCCTTCACAGCATCCCACTCTGCCGCCACTCGTCCATCCCCCTATATACCGCACAAGTACATTCTATACCCTCTCCCACCCATTTGTTTACCACGGCTACGAGCAAAGTTCCTATTAGAGGGAGATCTCCCTATGGAGTCCTCATCCACACCCTTCGCCACTCTCATTAGGGAAATCTCCCTCGCCACGAAGTCCCTCTACGACCTCGATACGCCCCGATGCGCTACGGAAAAAGGCAAAGTCCCGTCACAACCCCTCCCGATACCGCATCCAAAGTTATATTCAATCCCTGGTTATTAGTTTTCTGCAACTGATTATTACTTTTCCGCCCCCGAAAAGTAGTTTTCAGGGGTAGGACACAACTCCATATCCCTACCTTCCCAGATCTATATCGGCTTCGGGGATAGTTGCCTCTCGCACACACGATTCTCCCCAATCCATACATAATGTAAAAGGGACCGTGCCCGACCCGGACACAGCCCCTTTTTAGGTTGTATTTCATCCTATAATATCGATCAGCCGAAGAAGCCAAGAAGGATACCGGCAGCTACTGCCGAACCGATTACTCCCGCAACATTCGGTCCCATCGCATGCATCAAGAGATAGTTGGATGAGTCATACTCCAAGCCCAGAACCTGTGAGATTCGGGCCGAGTCCGGGACCGCCGACACACCGGCATTGCCAATGAGGGGATTGATCTTCTTATCTTTCTTGAGGAAGAGGTTGAGAACCTTCACAAACAATACGCCTGAGCACGTAGCAATAATGAATGAAAATGCTCCAAGCAGAAAGATCTTGATCGATGCAGGTGTCAGAAACTCCGTCGCCTGTGTAGATGCACCTACCGTCAGACCCAGGAGGATCGTGACGACATCAATGAGTGGTCCTCTCGCCGTCTCCGCTAGTCTCCTCGTGACTCCGCTCTCCTTGAGAAGGTTCCCAAAGAAAAGCATCCCCAACAAAGGCAAACCCGACGGCACGATAAAGGTAGTGAGGAGCAAACCGACAATCGGAAAAATGATCTTCTCTTTCTGAGAAACAAGGCGCGGTGGCCTCATCTTTATCACACGCTCCTTGGAAGTCGTGAGCAACTTCATGAAAGGAGGCTGGATAATCGGCACGAGTGCCATATATGAATATGCCGACACTGCAATAGCCCCCATCAGATTTGGAGCAAGTTTGGACGAAAGGAAGATGGCCGTAGGTCCGTCAGCCCCTCCGATGATCCCGATAGCGGCCGCCTGGTTTGGCTCGAAATTGAATGCCAATGCCGCTATATAGGCAGCAAAGATACCAAACTGTGCCGCAGCTCCGATCAATATCAGCTTGGGATTGGATATAAGGGCGGAGAAGTCCGTCATGGCTCCGATCCCAAGGAAGATAAGTGGAGGATACCATCCCTGCTTAACCCCTTGGTACAAGATATTGAGTACCGATCCCTCTTCGTATATACCTATCTGTAGCCCGGCATCCTTGAAAGGGATATTCCCAAGCAACATACCGAAACCGATAGGGATAAGAAGAAGAGGCTCGAACTCGTACCTGATGCCAAGAAAGATGAATAGCAATCCCACCAAGAGCATAATAATATGCTCCGGCGTAGCATTAGCAAAACCGGTGTAAGACCAAAAAATCCCTACACTTTCGCCAAAGAACTGAAAGATACTATCCATTAGTCAAATGATCTCAGATAAATACAAAAAGGGACTTTACCCGATAGTGACAAGTGTAGCTCCCTCTTGTACGCTCTCGCCTTGAGATACTGCGATCGAAGCAATCACGCCATCTCTGTCTGCCTTGATATCATTCTCCATCTTCATGGCCTCAAGGACAATCAGTCTCTGCCCCCTCTTTACCTGATCGCCTACCTTACAGTGAATACCGATAATGACCCCGGGGAGCGGAGAGAGCACAGGAGCTCCACCTCCGGCTGCGGGAGCAGCTGCAGGAGCAGGCGCAACAGTCGCAGCAGGAGCTGCAGCAGGCTTCGGAGCTACTACCTTTGGAGTCGTCTTCACTGGCTTAGCCGATTCGATCTCTACCGTATAGGCATTCCCATTGACCGATACTTCCGCCACATTGTCTTCTACACTATTTATCTCGACACGGTACTTGATACCGTTTATCTTATAATTAAACTCTTTCATTGCTTATGGAATAATTTTCTGTGTGTCAGTAAAAATCTTATTATCTCTTAGGGAGTTCTCTCAAAGTCAAAGTCTTGAGTGCCCAAGGAGAAAAGCGACGGTCGATGCGTCGGATCGTAACCTTTCCGCTTTCTTCATCGTGAGCACGGTTAGCCTCAAATAGTGCCAATGCTATTGCTGCATAGACATCATCAGAGACAGACTTCTTTCTTGTTGAGCTCGCCTTCTTGTTCTTGGTCGAACTACTTTTATTCTCTTTTTTCATATACTGATTTACTTTTTGCCGAGAGATCGCTTCGATAGTTCTCTATGTGGAACCTCTCTGAGTGTATGTATCTTTGAACTCCAAGGCGAATACCTACGTCGGACTCTGCTGATAGTGATCACCGTACTCTCTTCGTCATGAATCGAGGTAGCATGCTCGTACAAAGCAAGAGCAATTGCTACGTGGAGATCTCCGGGAACATCGATCGTTGCAGCCACTTGTTCGTGTGTAGCTCCCGCTTCGATCGATTTATTCTTCACCATCCTCACTGCTGCCTTGCCTATCCACTTGAATATGATGTATAGGACAACCAAGGAAAGGAATACCACCAGCATGGATATGATAGTGACAACTATACCTACCGGGTCATGTGTCTTGAAGAAAGAGATATTCCCCTTCTCATTGATGGTCACATTATTTACCTTTGGAGTAACGTATGATGTCCCCTCCCAAGGCAGAGCGCCATCTACTTTGCGGGCATAGCTTAGGTCAGCGACTTGTCCCGCAGGTACGGTAATAGAGTCGATCAATGTCTTTCCATCGGAGTCAAAAAGGGCGATGAAGTTGGCCTTAGCAGGGTCTAAGGTGAAATTAGCATGGAACGTGCCCTTGCCCGCATCACCATCTGCCCAAAAGAGCCTATGCTGCCGGGGAGGTATGACTGTCTCGACATCGCCATGTGGGATCGGGTACATCCGAGGATTGGATAGATCCGTCGTAAGGAAACAAGCACCTATATTCACCGTAGCGGGTGAGGTGTTGTATATCTCTATCCAAGAAGCTCTGTTTCCATACCCATCCACAAAGCCGGTCTCATTGATCACCTGCACTTCGTTGATACGTAAAGCACGTACCGACTGTGCCGACGATACAATCGTCAGTAAAGACAGAGCAGTCAAAAGAGTCCACTTAAATGCGTTCTTTATCATCTGTCCCTGTTATTATTAGAGAGGTATATTATCGTGCTTCTTCGCAGGATTGTTCACCTTCTTTGTCTGGAGCTGGTTGAGGGCTCTTACGATGCGGAAGCGAGTATTGCGTGGCTCGATGACATCGTCGATATAACCATACGAAGCAGCATTGTACGGGTTAGCAAATGCACGACGGTACTCTTCTTCCTTTTCCATAGCTGCCTTTGCAGGATCTTCTGCAGCAGCAACTTCCTTAGCAAAGATAACTTCAACAGCACCAGCAGGCCCCATTACCGCAATTTCGGCAGTCGGCCAAGCATAGTTAATATCACCGCGGAGGTGCTTAGAGCTCATAACAATGTATGCACCACCATAAGCCTTACGAAGGATCACAGTAACTTTAGGTACAGTTGCCTCTCCGTATGCATAAAGAAGCTTAGCTCCATGAGTGATCACTCCGTTATACTCCTGACCGGTTCCCGGCAAGAAACCCGGGACATCCACAAGCGTTACGATAGGGATATTAAAGGCATCGCAGAAACGTACGAAACGAGCACCCTTACGAGAAGCGTTGCAATCCAAACTTCCCGCCATCACGCGAGGTTGGTTCGCAATGATACCTACGGATTGTCCGCCAAAACGAGCAAACCCTACGATAATGTTCTGAGCATAGTCCTTATGAACTTCAAGAAACTCCCCATTATCAATAATTGAGCCTATGACTTCATACATATCGTATGCCTTGTTTGGGCTGTCAGGGATGATTTCATTAAGAGCATCTTCCAGACGATCTACCGGGTCTTCACAGTCATAGTATGGTGCTTCTTCGAGATTATTCTGAGGGATGAAGCTTATAAGATGACGGATGAGGTCAAGACCTTGCTTTTCATCATCCACTGCAAAGTGAGCAACACCCGATTTTGTAGTATGGACATTAGCACCACCGAGTTCTTCTTGAGTCACATCTTCATAAGTAACGGTCTTCACCACCTTAGGACCAGTAAGGAACATATAGCTCGTCCCTCTACACATGATGTTGAAATCGGTAAGAGCAGGGGAGTAGACAGAACCACCTGCACAAGGGCCAAAGATTGCAGAGATCTGAGGAATCACCCCGGAGGCCATAATGTTACGTTGGAAGATTTCTGCATAACCTGCGAGAGCATTTACGCCTTCCTGTATACGAGCACCTCCCGAGTCATTGATACCGATAAGTGGAGCACCCATCTTCATCGCTTGGTCCATCACTTTGCATATCTTGGAAGCATGCATCTCCGAGAGAGCTCCTCCGAAGACAGTAAAGTCTTGTGCGAAGACATAAACAAGACGACCATCGATAGTCCCACAACCTGTTACGACACCGTCTCCGAGGAACTTGGTCTTATCTATGCCAAAATTTGAGGAGCGGTGCTGTACGAACATATCACTCTCCTCAAAACTTCCCTCATCCAACAACATGGCGATTCGCTCACGTGCCGTGTATTTTCCTCTTTCGTGCTGAGCTTCGATACGCTTCTCACCACCACCGATACGAGCTTTCGCTCTCAGATCAATCAGTTCTTTGATTTTTTCTACTTGTGTACTCATTATTATATGTTTGTATGATATATACTTAGTTCCGGAATATCTTGTTCTGATGGCTGGGGACTACTCATTGCCGCAGCAGAGCTCGGTAAGGACTGCACGGGTTGATTTCGGGTGAAGAAACGCTATGTTGAGGCCTTCTGCACCCTTACGTGGATGAGCATCTATGAGCTGAACGCCCTTACTTTCACACTCTCTAAGAGATTTCTCTACGTCATCTACGGCAAAAGCTATATGGTGGATTCCCTCTCCGCGTTTCTCAATGAACTTTGCGATTGTACTTTCTTCGGATGTAGGCTCTAGGAGTTCAATCTTTGTTCCACCGACCATAAAGAATGCCGTTTTTACTTTCTGATCCTCCACTACTTCGATATTGTAGCACTTTAGACCCAATACTCCTTCATAATAAGGTAGAGATTCCTCAATACTCTTCACAGCTATACCTAGGTGTTCGATGTGTGAAATGTTCATAAGGCTTAATTTTTTAATTACAGTTTATTGATATTTTGCTCCCAAAACTCGAGAGCATTTATTCTTACATACAGTTGCAAATATAGTTGTAATTCCGCATATAGTCCACAAAATGATAGGACGGATTATGCACGTCTTCAGCAAATTGGTAGCACCTTATCACACTCCTCGGTCGAGGGCTGCCGATACCTCCTCCCACACCTTTGCGTTGTGTAGCATTTCGTATCCTTTATCTTTCAAGAAACGACACGCAATCGTGCTGCGCCCGCCGCTTGCACAGTAGACGATGATCGGTTTATCTTTTGGTAGCTCGATGTAGCGTTGCTCCAAGTCATCAACAGGAATGTTGATACTGTTACGTACAAAGCCCTTCTTGTACTCATCGGGAGTACGTACATCAAGGAGGATTGCTCCTTTGTGTTGTACAAGTTCATAAATCTCTTTCATCGAAAGTGCGTCGCCGGATGCACCGAATAGTTTATTTAGAAACGAATTCATAGTAATGATAAATGACATGGATATGTATAGATAATACGACCCCTCCGCACCTAAAAGTCGGAGAGACCTTGACAAGAAGCGTACAACTCGATGTACGCTTACCCAAATATACGCAAAATTATTCGGACAGCTCCGACAATTCCAACCATCTTAACTCTTTCTCATCAAGGAGAGTACGCAGTTCTTCGTACTCACTCCCCAACTTCTGTATGGTTAGACCATCGTATACTCCCGACGACATCATCTCTTGTAGCTCACCGAGACGTTGCTCCAGTCGGGGAAGTTCCTTTTCAAGAGCGGCAAACTCTTGCTGTTCTTTATATGATCGACGCGTCTTCTCCCGTTGCTGTTTCTCTTTCTGAGGGGTAGAGGGAGTCTCCTCCTTCGTTACGATGGATTTCACTTCCTCCTTCTGTTGGAGTCTGTATTCGGAATAGTTGCCCGGGAAGTCCGTTACGAGCCCATCACCCTTCAACACAAATAGGTGCTCGGTCAGGTTATCCATAAAGTATCTATCGTGAGAGACGATGAGAAGACACCCATCAAATTCCCTCAGATACTCTTCCAGGACTTGTAATGTCGGTATATCAAGATCATTGGTTGGTTCATCGAGGATGAGGAAGTTAGGGTTCTCCATTAGCACGGCGCACAACTGAAGACGTCTTAGTTCACCCCCGCTCAACTTTTCTACGTAATCATGCTGACGAGAGGGCGGGAATAGAAATCTGTTCAGCAGTTGCATCGCCGTGATGTATGTACCATCTCCGAGCTGCACTTTCTCTGCTTTCTCGGAGATTACCTCTATCACCTTTTTGCCTGCCGGGAAGTTCATCGGGGTTTGACAGAAATAACCGAAGCGCACAGTCTCACCCACCTCAATCGATCCCCCGTCTGGGTCTATCTCACCTAGGATAAGTTTGATCAAAGTAGACTTACCTACCCCATTGGATCCTATGACCCCTACACGGTCTCTTCTGGCAAAGTCGTACGTAAACTCCTTTATTATCTCTCTGCCATCGTAGACCTTTCTCAAGCCACTTGCCACAAAGATCTTCTTCCCGATATATACCGAAGAAGTCTCCAGCCGAGGGCCCTCTGCCTGCTTAATATGACGGAGTTTCGCTTCCGTCTCGTAGAAAGCATCCTTTCTATACTTCGCTTTCGTGGCACGAGCCTGGGGCATTCGGCGCATCCATTCCAGCTCGCGCCGATAGAGGTTACGCAGGGACTGTTGTTCCTTCGACATCTGCTCCATCCTCTCCTCCTTTTTGACGAGGTACTTAGAGTAGTTTCCCTCATACGTGTACGCTATCCCGCCATCCATCTCAATGATTGTGTCGCACACTTTGTCAAGGAAGTATCTGTCATGGGTCACCATCAGTAGAGAGATATTTGCCGAAGAGAGATACTCCTCCAGCCACTCTATTATATCAGGATCAAGGTGATTTGTAGGCTCATCTAGGATAAGGACATCCGGAGTATCCAGCAAGACCGATGCTATGGCTATCCTTTTGGCCTCACCTCCCGATATCCCTTTTGGCGACCTTAGCGGATCATTTATCTTGAGTTTATCGAGAAGTACGCTCAGCTCTCTCTCTACGTCCCATGCTCCCGATGCATCCATTTCATCCATCAGCTCGGTAAGCCTGTCGGGGTCATTAGATTTCACGGCACGCTCGTACCGCTCTATGACATCCCTCAGTCCGGGACGTATACCCGACATACAGGCCGAAAGTATATCAGGGTATGCACCGAAGTCCGACACCTGTGGCAAGTACGCAAGGCGCAAATCCCTTTGGCGCACCACTACACCGGAGTCTGCGCTCTCCTCTCCCGCTATGATGCGGAGCAGGGTCGTCTTGCCCGAGCCATTGGGAGCTATCAGCCCCACACGCTGCCCCCGTTCCACGACAAAGTTTATATCATCGAAGAGGCGAAGGACTCCGTAACTTTTTGAGAGGTGTTCGACTTGAATAAGTGCCATTGTCTATCTATCTGAAAAGGGAGGGTCGAGTGTTTACTTACGTCTTAGGAGGACTGAGAAAGAGAGCAGGAGGTCAAAGATCACAATTTTAGCCATTGCGTTTTGAGACAATTCTGCACGTGCCGTCATGATCTGCTCCATCATTTCCGGCAATATCCGTAATGACTGAAAGTTCGCAAGCTGACGTACCGCATCCACATCCTCGGTACGCAAGTAGCGTATTGCCGGTTCGCCCAGGCTATAGATATTGACCTCTCTCATCACATCAAGCATAATATCCAGCAGTTCTATCGCTTCGCTGCGTTGCATCTTGTGCATCTCTTCGGCAGCTTCACGCATCTGCTTGGGGTCTCCTTTGACCGGGAGGTATAGGATACGGCAAGCCTCTGCAAACTTTGTATAGTACCCCTCGGCATTCTCCTGGGGCAAGTGGATTGCTTTGTGCAGATTGCCCTGCGACAAGTGCGCCAAGTCAATGGCAGAAGTTGCGCCCACGCCATAGTGCTGGGTCAGGTAGTGCGCGACCGACTTCTCGGGTACGGGAGCGACCTTTATGCGTTGCAACCGGCTATATATCGTGGGGATGATGGCAGAGGGGTTGGAGCTGACCATGAGGAAGACTACACCTCCCGGAGGCTCCTCTATGAGCTTGAGGAGAGTGTTGGCGCACGCTGTGTTCATCAACTCGGGCAACCACACCACAACGACCCGGTAAGCCGCC
>JBHBLB010000075.1:0-52444 GCA_041791495.1 Porphyromonas sp. | reverse complement strand
TAGGCGACGAACGCATCGCGCAGTCCGGAGTTGGCCGACACTCCACCCGCAAGAGCGACTTGTCGGATCCCGTAGGCCTTGACGGCCTTGTGGAGTTTGTGCATGAGGATATCCACTATGGTCTTTTGCAATGATGCACAGAGATCCTCTTTCCTTTTGACCACGAAGTCGGGGTCTTTCGCAAGTTCGTCCCTCAAGGTGTATAGAAATGAGGTCTTGAGACCGCTAAAGCTGTAGTCGAAACCCTCGATCTGCGGCTTGGCGAACCGGAACGCTTCGGGGTCGCCTTGGAGAGCGAGCTTATTCACTATCGGACCTCCCGGGTAACCGAGCCCCATCACCTTGGCACACTTATCGAACGCTTCCCCTGCCGCGTCGTCTATCGTCTTGCCCACAATCTCCATCTCGAATGGAGACTTCACGAGGATGATCTGCGAATTTCCGCCAGAGACGAGCAGACATAGGAAAGGGCAGGTCGGGACATCCGCACGCTCGTCCGGCTTTTGTATGAAGTGGGCGAGCACGTGTGCCTGCAAGTGATTGACATCTACCAGAGGGATGTCCAGCCCTATCGATAGTCCCTTGGCAAAAGTGGTACCGACGAGAAGTGACCCGAGGAGTCCCGGCCCTCTCGTGAAGGCAATGGCATCGAGGTCGGTAGCAGATATGTCCGCTTGGCGTAGCGCTTCGCTGATGACAGGGACTATATTCTGGAGGTGGGCACGACTGGCAAGCTCGGGCACGACACCGCCATAGGCTTCGTGCACTTTCTGTCCTGCAATCACATTGGACAGCAAGGTGTCGCCACGAAGTACGGCAGCTGAGGTGTCGTCGCACGAGGATTCTATCCCGAGGATTACGATATTTGGGTTTATCTGCTCCATGATGTCTTGGTCAGGTATGTATTGGTCTTAAGGGCGTTTATATATGTCGTAGGGTAGACTCGAAGTCGATGCGATGGTCGATACTGCGTCCGAGGGTCAGCTCATCGGCATACTCCAGCTCATCCCCTATGGAGACGCCGCGGGAGATCACGGATATCTTGACATCAATGTCCTTAAGCATCCTGTAGATGTAGAAGTTTGTGGTGTCTCCCTCCATAGTGGTGCTAAGGGCGAGAAGTACCTCTTTCACCCCCTCGGTACGTACCCTTTCGGGCAGATCCCGGAGGAAGAGGTCGGAGGGGCCTATCCCGTCGAGAGGCGATATGATACCTCCCAGGACATGGTATAGCCCGTTGAAATTCCCGGTACGCTCTATGGCTATCACCTCTCGCACACTCTCCACCACGCAGAGCATAGAGGCGTCGCGCTTGGGGTCGGCACAGATGGTGCATACCTCCTCATCGCAGATGTTGTGGCATACCTTGCAGTGACGTATCCCATCTATATATCTCCTGATGTCTTCGCAGAATGCGTGCGTAAACTCCCTCTCCTGCCTCAGCAAGTGGAGGGCAAGCCTGAGCCCCGACTTGGGACCTATCCCCGGGAGCGATGCGAAAGCATCCACTGCTCTTTGCAACAAGTGCGAGTAGTCGTCTATCCTCATAGCGGGACGGATAGGGATGTTATACGTTGGAGAAGTCCTTGCGTCTGAGTTCGAAGTCGCGCCCGAGGTACTTCTCTCTTACTACTTCATTGGCAGCGAGCTCCTCCGCCGTGCCTTGAAATAGGACTTTCCCCTCGAAGAGGAGGTAAGCCCTGTCGGTGATAGATAGGGTCTCGTAGACATTGTGGTCGGTGATAAGGATACCGATGTTCTTGTTCTTCAGGCGGGCGACTATGGTCTGTATATCTTGTACAGCGATAGGGTCTACCCCCGCAAAGGGTTCGTCGAGCATAATGAACTTAGGATCTATCGCCAGACATCGGGCAATCTCGGCGCGACGTCGTTCACCCCCGGAGAGCCGTTCGCCTGAGTTTCGACGCACTTTCTCCAGCCCGAACTCATCTATTAGGCTCTCGAGGCGCTCATATTGGGCCTTGCGGCTCTGTCCTGTCATTTCGAGTACGGAGAGGATATTGTCCTCCACCGACATCTTACGGAAGATGGACTCCTCCTGAGCCAGATAGCCTATACCCTGTCTCGCACGCTTGTATATGGGCTCGTGGGTGATATCTTTCTCATCGAGGAATATCTTGCCGTTGTTGGGCATAACAAGTCCCACGGTCATATAGAACGTGGTCGTCTTCCCCGCGCCATTGGGTCCGAGGAGCCCCACTATCTCGCCTTGCGATACCTCGATGGAGACGTGATTGACCACTGTACGGGTCTTGTATTTCTTGACTAAGTCGTAGGTCCTTAACTTCATAATCTGTCATTGATTAGATAACAAAGGTACAATGATTTTCAATAACTCTCATCTTCTCTCCCTGCTCTCTCAGTTTGAAAAAGTGGTGAGATAAAACAAAATTATTGTACGGTTTGTGCTGCCGACCGTAATAGAAAATGGTCGAAGTGCCGTAGGGGAACCCCTCTTTACCGCATCCGAAGTTGTGTTCCGCCCTTGAAAATCAGTTTTCCGCCCCTGATTATTGCTTTTCAGCTCCCGGTTATTGGTTTTCAAGGGCGGAACACAACTTCGGATGCGGTAGAGAGAGGGGTTGTTGCCGGATATCTGCTATATTACGTCCGTTCACACCATAGCGACTCACGGCTCGGCAGGCAGAGGGAGCGTGCCGCTGTATCGTGGCTGAGCGCTTCGGATAGAGGAGGCTCCGGGTCCCTTCGCCGTGAGATACCCTTGGCGGGCATTGAAATAAGTCGTTGGGCGTGACGATAGAAAAGACTACCTCTCTTCGTCTTTAGGATTGAACCCGATGGAACTACTCAGAGCTGTCGCAGAAGTAGCGGTGCTCCGGCGTGCTCTGCACGGTAGTTGTTGCCGATTCATATAATCGGTTGCATAGAAATAAGCGATCTTAATGTATTGGGGAACGTAAAATAATCGTCGAATTCCCCCTTCTGTGTATTGCATAGTTCAGGGATGTTATATATATTTGCAGTGTGAATAAACAAAAATTACTATGATACAGATAACAAACCTACACAAGACTTATCCCGGTATACAGCCTTTGCACGTGCTCAAGGGCGTGTCTCTTACGGTCGAGAGAGGGGAAATGGTCGCCATCATGGGTGCGAGCGGTTCGGGCAAGAGTACGCTCCTCAATATACTTGGTATCCTCGATACGTACGATAGTGGGGAGTATCGCCTTGGGGGGACCCTCATCAAGGATCTGAGCGAAGTGGAGGCTGCCACGATCAGAGGGCGAGATATCGGCTTCGTGTTCCAGTCATTCAACCTGATCCCATTCAAGACGGCGGCGGAGAATGTCGCACTTCCGCTCTTCTACCAAGGGGTATCGAGGAGGGAGCGTCTGCGTCGTGCCGATGAGTATCTCGACAAAGTAGGACTGCTCGACTGGTCGCACCACTTGCCCAACGAGATGTCGGGCGGTCAGAAGCAGCGTGTCTCCATAGCGCGTGCCCTGATATCCAACCCTTCGATAATCCTTGCCGATGAGCCGACAGGGGCTCTCGACAGCAAGACGACCGATGATGTCATAGGGCTGCTCAGGGAAATCAATCGCAATGACGGTATGACGATGATCATCGTGACGCATGAAGCGAGTGTCGCCAATGCCACCGATCGCATCATACATATCAAAGATGGCATCATCCTTTCGCATGGGGAGATGATGGAGGGTATATAAAAGATAAGGAGGGGATATGGTTTCGTACATACAAGAGGTGGCGCACTCGCTACGGAAGAATAAGCTCCGTACGGCTCTCACTGCGTTTTCGATAGCGTGGGGTATCATGCTTCTCGTGGTACTTCTGGGGTCGGGTCGAGGCATACAAGAGGGTATCCGTCGCTCCGCCAACGTATTTGGAGCCGGGAGGGTCGAGAGTCGAATAGATCTGTATACCACAGATAAGCCATACGGAGGGTATCAGTCTGGTCGACAGCTCTCGATGACACCGAGGCAGTTGGCGTCACTCAGGGAGAGGTTCGGGGACTTTTTCCCGGTCATAGTGCCAAGTTTCAGCAGTGGTGGCGAGATCTCTTCGGACTATGATAAGATAAACGGCTCGGTGCAGAGCATAACTATCGAGGAGCAGAGCCTCAACAAGCTGATCATCACTCACGGACGGCTCTTCACCGTCAAGGAGCTCTCGGAGGGAAGCAAGGTAATCATCCTCTCGAGCAAGGAGGTAAAAACGCTCTTCCCGGGGGAGATCGACCCGATAGGGAAGGCTGTAATGTTCAGAGGAGTAGCCTTCACGGTGGTGGGCGTAAAGAGTGAAACGGATATCATGGATACGCGTCACCTCATGCCTCTTTCTACTTACCACAGCATCATGCCCAATTATACTGTACTGCCGACCCGCATAAGCCTATCTCCAAGAGAAGACCTGCCCCTCAAGGAGGTCAATAAGCTCCTCAAGGAGATGGAGGTCTTCGTGCGTAGGATGCTCAGCGTGGCTCCCGACGATACGTGGGCAGTGCATCTCGAAAACCCATCGGAGACGCAGGAGACTCTGGAGACGGTGTTCAAGGGGATAGACATCTTGCTATGGATCATAGGTATAGCTTCACTCAGCATCGGGGTCATCGGGGTGGCGAACATCATGCAGGTCACCGTGCAGGAGCGTATGCGTGAGATAGGGATACGCAAAGCCCTTGGTGCCAAGCCCCGCAACATCATCTCCCTCGTCTTGGGCGAGTCGGTGCTCATCTCCGTACTCTCGGGTACCATAGGGCTATTGGTGGCTATCGGTTTGCTGGAGTTCATCAACGACCTCTTCGATAAGTACAACTGGGGGAAGCAATCCTTCCCCACGGGCCCTGACGGAGAGAATATATCGTTCTATATCTTTGCCGATCCGCATGTAGACCTCGGCATAGCCGTGGGTGCGCTCGTGGTGCTTGTCGTAGCAGGTATCATGGCAGGGTATGCCCCGGCACGCAAGGCGATACGTATCCCTGCAGTAGTGGCGATGAGAGATAATAAATAATGAGCGAGGGAGGAGACGCAATATGAAGTTCTGGGACAGAGAAAAAGCAGCTGAGGTATGGTACACCATACGTAGCAATAAGAAGAGGAGTATATTGACTTCCTTGGGAGTATTCTTCGGGATGTTCTTCTTCACCGTGATGCTAAGTCTTGGTATAGGACTGGAGAATGCACTCAACAAAGCTATATCAAGTGCATCGAGTGACTTGCACTTCTTATACTTATCACCGACAACCATGCCTTACCAAGGCTATGGAGCCAAGAGGGATATATATATTACCTATTCGGACTTTCGCACTATCCAGCAGTCAAGCCATAGCTTCAAGTATATGGCTGCATTCAGGTATTGGCAGCAGGGAGATATGGATTGGAGACAGGATATAACCTACAAAGGCAAGAGCATAAAGACTATGGTCAGTGGCGTGACTGAGGATTTCTTCAGTATCATCTCTGTCAAGATAGTGGCGGGTCGTATAATACGCCCCGAAGAGATTGAAGAGGGCTTGCCCGTCTGCCTTATGGGTGTAGAGCGAGCTGAGGGTCTCTTCAAGGAGATAAAGGATGCTCCGGGGCAAGTTGTCACTATCGGTGGTGTATCCTTTAGGATCGTCGGAGTGGTGGATAAGATGTCTGCGGCATCGTTTGGCAGTAGTCCGGACTGGACGGTCTATATCCCCATCAAGTACAGCTTGGGCAATGACCCGGAGGGTACTGTCTTCATGTATGGACTTCCCAAGCCAAATGTGTCCGAAGATCAGATGAAAGCCGATATATTTGCCCCAATGGCCAAGAAGTATCATATACACCCGGATGATAAAGGTATCGTCATGACAATGAGCACAAGGATACTCTACAACTTCTTCGGTATGATCTCCAACGGGCTGAATATCCTAGTTTGGCTCATTGGGATGGGGACCCTCGTCACAGGGGTCATATCCGTATCGAACATCTTGCTCGTAACGGTGAGGGAAAGACAACGAGAAATAGGTGTGCGTCGTGCACTCGGAGCTGTGCCGAGAAACATCGTCGAGCAGTTCATATCCGAGTCCATACTCATCATCTCCCTGGCAGGGTTCGGAGGGATGATAATAGGGCTGATGGTCGTACTCGGTATAGGTGCCGCGGTTGAGCAGTCTTCTCAGCTTCAAAGCTTCCTTCATCTGCCGTACCCATCGGTAGGTCTCTTGCTCCTTGCCGCACTGATCATCCTCGTAGCTGGAGTACTGGCAGGGTTACTGCCGGTATATAAGGCTCTTCAGATCAAGGCAATCGATGCCATACGTGACGAATAAACACTTCACTTTCCAGGAACAATATAAGTAACAAACATAATATAGATCTTATTCGTATGAAAAAGAGTAAAAAGATTTTCAGGGCCCTCCTATGGGTTGTGGCGGGTGTGATTGTCATTGCAGTCATAGGTGCAGTGATCAAGAAGGGCAGCCAAAGCATGCAGTCGTACGAAATCCTCAAAGCGACTCCGGCAGATACCGTCGTAAAGAATACTATCCTTACCGGAAGTATCGAGCCAAGAGATCTCGTCAATATCAAACCTCAGATGTCGGGTATCGTCGCAGCTCTCAACAAACAACCGGGAGAAATGGTAGAAGTCGGGGAGATTATTGCGCGGATAGCCATGGTTGCTGATGTCGCTACCGTACAAAGTGCACAGAGTCGTGTGGAAACTGCTCGCATCCAACTGGACAGAATGAAGGAAGTGTACGATAGAGACAAGACTCTCTTCGACCAAAAGGTAATACCATTGGAGAAATTTGAGGAGAGTCGTTCGGCATACGATCGTGCAAAGGTCGAATACGACTCGGCCAAAGAGTCTCTTGAGCTCGTAAGCACAGGCTCAAGTGCATCCACACGTAAGTCAAACAATACGCTCGTGCGCGCTACCGTTGCTGGGCTTATCCTGGACTGTCCTGTCAAGGTTGGACAGTCTGTCACGCAAGCTAATAACTTCAGCGAGGGAACGACCATAGTAAGTATAGCAGACCTTACGGATCTTCTCTTTGTAGGGAATATAAATGAGAGCGACGTCAATAAGATAAAGGTAGGGATGGATGTGAAGATCAGCATCGGCGCACTCCCTGATCAGACGTTCCCTGCCGTGATAGAGTATGTATCTCCTAAGGGAGTGAATACTTCGGGTACGGTGATGTTTGAAGTAAAGGCTGCCATCAGCAAAGGAAATCTTGAGGATATCCGTGCCGGTTTTAGCAGCAATGCCGAGATCGTTTTGGAGCGTCGTGAAGGTGTACTTACGATTCCTGAAGCGGCTGTTACCTATGAAGGCGGCAAGTCTTATGTATATGTGTCCAAAGGCGGAGGCAGGGACGCTGACTTCACTAAGCAGGAAGTGGCCCTCGGTCTTTCGGATGGCATCAAGGTCGAGGTACTTTCCGGTCTCAACGGCGACGAGGAATTGAGAGGGAATGCTAAGTAATTGACCACAAACATTTACGATTATGACAGGAAGTAAATATATAATATATGGTGTGACGGTTGCGATGCTGCCGCTTCTCTCTACCGTACGGACAGAGGCTCAGGAGGCACGACGCATGACCCTCTCCCAATGTGTCGAGTATGCTATGTCGCACAGTCCGCTCGTCACTACCGCAGATGTACGGACCAAGAGTCTGGAGAGGGAGAAGAAAGATGCGGTCATGGCATTCCTGCCATCACTGAGTGCCGGGGTAGGACAGTCGGCATCGTTCGGCCGATCTCAGGACAAGACCGGGGTCTATCGCGATGTCAGCAGCACCAGCACCTCGTTTCAGGTAGGTTCAAGTATGACACTCTACGATGGCGGTAACCTTTGGTATGCGTACAAGAAGAGTGACCTTGCCAACAAACTATCCGGATATATCGTCCGCGAAACCAAAGACAACATCACCCTCCGTGTAGTCGATGCTTACATCCAACTGCTTCTTGCCAAGGACATACACGAGGTGGCACGCCAAAGGTTGGAGCTCACCCGCAAGAGTATGCAGGACATCGAGGCACAAGTCAAGGTCGGACGCCTCAGCGAGGCCCGTCTTCTGGAGATCAAGACGCAGTTCGGCAGCGACGAGCTATCTGTCTCGGAGACCGAAGCAGACGTACGCAGGGCGATGAAGCTCCTGCTTTATGAGATAGGAGCGGGGGATGAGTCCGAGATCATTACGACCGATCCTTCGGCCGACGATATACTCCTGCGCCTCGAGGGTACGGATGTGTCATCACGCAGAGCCGACTGGACTCTGCCGAGTATCGCACTTGCCGAGGGAGAGTTGCGTAAGTCGGAGTACGACATCAAGATGGCACGTGCCGGTCATCTCCCATCTTTGAGTCTCAACTTCGGGTACAACAATAGCTACTACTACAATCTCGACAAGCAATATCAGTCTCTCAATACCCCCTTTGCCGATCAGTTGAAAGCCAATGGCCGCAGTTATGTAGGGTTATCACTGAATATCCCTATCTTCAGTAACGGCAGGACATCGAGTGCCGTCTACCGAGCGAAGTTGCAACGTACCCAACTCACTGCCGACCTCATCCAGAAGAAGCAGGACGAGGAGCGTAATATCGCTCTGGCAAAGATAGATTGGGAGAAGTCCGTGCAGCAGAACAAGATGGCAGGGGATAACGTAACTTATGCTTCGGAAGCGTTCAGGTACACCGACATTCAGTACCGCAACGGCAGTATCAGCAGCTACGAGTGGGAGCAGGCACGCAACAAAGAGTCCGAAGCTCGCGCATCATACCTCCGTAGCATCTATACACGTCTACAACGCACGATACATCTCCGCTACTTCAATACGGGAGTGATTGACTTGTCGCTCACCGAGTGATACTCTTTTCCATACGATAGAAGCAGAGACAGGAGGCCTCCCTCCTGTCTCTGCTTCTGTCGTTGTGTCATCGTCTTACTCCTCCTCACTGTCGTCTGCACCCTCAAGGGCGAGAGCGAGAGCCTCTCTGAAGTACTCGGCCGAGCGGTCTTCGTCAGCCTCGAAGCTGAGTGGGTAGGTGGGTTGATTGGCAAGGGCGGAATTAAAAGTCTCTCCGAAAGCCCTGAGGTTACGGGTATAGAAGACCCATTCACGCCGGCCCTCACCCGTAGAGATGCAGGCAAGGATAGCCAGCTTGTTGCGTTCGAGCTCTTTGACTACGGCTACTTCAAATTGTTCCATTTCTATGCCTGTGCTCTCGAGAGGCATCCTGGCGTGGTCACCCTCGTATCTCCAGCACACCTCTATGCGGTAGGGGTACTTGCCGGTCTCCAGGTGCGGCAGTAGTTCTTTGCGCACCGAGAGGAACCGCACCCCCTCTTTGCTCTCCTCTCCCTCGATAAGGAGGGTAAGCATCTCATCGCTGATTTTTGCCATTTGTCGTTGAGTTATTGGTTTGAAGTCCTTTTTTGTATCGAGCCAGTTCGAGCGAATTGACCACATTTTGCCATATCACGTAGAACGAAGGTACGACAGAGACCACCGGATCCATGAATGTCAGTGCCACCCAGATGCAGAGGACTGTATTCTTTTGTCCCAGAGCCTGCCTGCCATTGATAGGGTTGTCGCCCATCACCTTTGACACCTTCCGACCCGTCTCAAAGAGCAGGACACAGACAATCAGTACAGCCGCACTCATGACCGAGCCGTACCCGAGTGTGAGCTCATCGTGTACTCTGAAGAAGTGTATCGTATTTGCAGTGATGATGACGAGCGATATGCACCATAGGTAGAACGTAACCCCTGCGTGTCGTGCCAGGCGATCGTGCAGCTTCGGTATCCCCCGGCGTAAGCTCCATATCAGCACTATCGGCACGATGAGTAGGAGCGATACCTTCGAGATTATCTGCATCACCGTGGCAAAGTAGCTGATCGCCATATCGGGATACAGCCAAGAGATCATGGGAGGAGCGAGTAGGCTCATCGCCACGTTGCCTATGAGGAGGAAGGCCACTACAAATCCCATGCTCCCTCCCATCATAGCTGTTATGACCGATGCCGATACCGCAGTGGGGGTGAGTATGATGATCGCCAAACCCTGAGCGAGTATCTCGTCGAGCCCCCTCACGAGGAAGTACACCACGGGTCCGGAAATCCACTGGATGAGGAAGAGTACGAAATGACTGCGAGATAGCTTCAGATCCGAAGGAGCTATGCGAGTGTAGCTGAGCGACAGCATAGCAAACATGATGTAGGGCAGCAACCATGCGGCACGATATGCCCATGGCGACAAGATCGCTCCCATGACCATAGCCCACAGGAGGGCATAGTCTTTGAATACGCGTTGGATCGTCATTCTCGATACCTCGTTATTGATACAACGAAAAGAGACCTGACCGATACTAAAGCACGGGCAAGTCTCCTTCTTATGGTTGTCTCGCAGGGATTCGAACCCCGAATTAAAGAGCCAGAATCTTTCGTGTTACCGTTACACCACGAGACACTATCGCCACCAAGAAGATTGAATCCTCTTCAAGCAACGGCACTGCAAAGGTAATAACTTTTTCGAAATATCCATCACCAATTCCCCTCTTTTTCCGAGAATGGATACCGACCTCTCTCTTGATACTGTACGTCCTTTGTATCTATTTGATATTTAGGATGGAGGGTTATTGCTGCTGAATTAGTTCGGGACATCTGGTCATAAAGTTTGTTTTTACCGTATCTGAAGTGGTTTTCAGGGGGTGGAAAAGTAATGTTCTGCCCCCTGATTATTAGTTTTCCGCTCCTGACCTTTACATTTCCTCCCCCGATGATCACTTCATATCCCGTCATTTGCAAGTTTATGATCGGATATGGAGAGATTGCTTTCGGGAGGTGGCGGTGCAGCGATCCTCTTCTTTAGGGTTACGGCGTCCGACTTGGGACTTTCTTCGTACCTTTACGGGAGACGATTTTTTCAAGGAAATAAGTATATGATAGAATATCTGAGAGGAACGTGTGTGCAGCGTACCCCTACGACTGCAGTGATAGATGTGGGGGGTGTAGGCTATGAAGTGTTTATCTCCATCAATACCTTCAACCTCATCAACGATGGACAGGAGGAGACAAAGCTACTGATCCATGAGGTGATACGGGAGGATACGCACGACTTGTTCGGCTTTGCCGAAGAGATCGAGCGGCGTCTCTTCAGGATGCTTATCACTGTCAATGGTGTAGGCCCCAATACTGCGAGGGTGATGCTCTCGACCTTTGCTCCGGGTGAGCTGGCAAAGAAGATTGCCGATGGCGATGAGGATGCCCTCAAAGCGATAAAGGGAATAGGGGTGAAGACGGCACAGCGTATCATCGTAGACCTTAAGAAGAAGGTCGCAACCGAGCTTGCCACCGATCTCGTGGGGAGCAAGGAGGAGACGATTGCGGCAGTCTCGGCTACCGATAAGGAGGTGTGCGAGGAGGCTGTGCGGGCATTTGTCGCCCTTGGCTACCCTGCGGCTGCAGCCCGAAAGGTGGTGGGTCGCATAGTCAAGAGCAACCCCGGTATATCTATCCACGATATGGTGCGCTTGGGGTTGCGGATGTTCTGACCTCCTAAGGCATCGAAGGGAGAGGGACGGATGTGTCGGCACGGAGGGATATATGGTAGCGGTATTGCTTTTGGGAGCAAGTGTTGGGTACTGCTCCTATTGCTTGCTCTCTCTCCTTCGCTTGCGTGGACACAGACGACGGAGCGGGACTCTATCGCTTACGATGCCTTGAGTGGTCTCTATCTGAGATATGTCTCCGGGGGTGCGGGAGCTCCGATGCGTCTGCGCCAGGCATTCACACCCCAAGAGTACGTTGCATGGCGATCGACACACCTGCAAAGTAGCTACCCTCTGCCGGTGCGCTCGGATACTCTACGCTTACCATCTTTTCTCACTGCTGTACCTGCAAAGAAGGGCAAGACACCGTTCCGTTTCGACATCACGGGCGATGTGATGCTTACGGTCGGAGGGAAGAGCGTGCAGGACGATAACCCTGCTATTGCCGAACCGCTCCGCCGTCGTACTTTCTTCAACTTCAATCAGTCTGCCAATATAAGGGCAGTGGCGACCTATGGCGATCATCTTCGGATGGATGTGGGTTACAATACCGAGAGCTCCCTACTCGGTACACGCCGATCGCTCAACCTCTCCTACCGAGGAGACGAACATGATGCCATACGGAGCATAGAGGTGGGCGACATCTCTTTCGTATCTGCCAATCCGCTCATACAGAGCGGTACTCCACTCTTCGGCATCAAGGGCGATGTGCATGTGGGAGCACTGAGTCTGAGAGCGTTTGCTTCGAAGCGCGAGGGCGCAAGCCGGCGTATGACGATTCGGGGGGGACGCAGTGTGCGTCCGTTCGATCTCAAGGCTTCTCAGTATGATGGCGGGCGACACTTCTTCCTTTCCGAGTTCTTTGCCTCCAAGTATGATGAGGCTCTGGCGCATCTCCCCCTCGTACAGTCCGAACTTCATATAGACCGTGTCGAAGTCTGGGTCACTACTCGTACACAAAATCGAACAGATATAGTGATAGAGCAAGTGGGGGCTCTGGCTTCGCTCAGCATCTCGTCCGATACTCCTCCGGATAACAGTACAGACAGCGACTTCGCTTCTATGGCACATAAGCCCCTCTCGGTATGGAGGAGCGATGCCCCCTCCCCGATGATCGAACTGATGGAAGGGGCTCGACGGCTGCCCGAAGAGGCTTATCGACTGCATCGTACCCTGGGGTACCTCTCTCTCAAAGTCCCTCTTGCCGACGACGAAGCCCTTGCCGTGAGTTATGAGTACACATATCGCGGTCAGCGCTACCGGGTCGGCAACTTCTCTGAAAAGGACGGGGAGACAGACATCATCGTAGCGGCCCTCATAGCTTCCCGGGCAAAGGAGCCCTCATCCCCCGTATGGCATCTCATGATGAGGAATGCTTATGCTCTGCCGGGTGGGATATCCGACTTGAGACAAGAGGACCTCAAAGTGTCGGTGCTCTATCGTGACCTGTCTGCCAATATCGAACGCCGGATGCTTACATCAGGAGCGTATGCAGGCGCATCATGGACGACCGTCCTGGGTTGGGATAAGAGTGACAGCAAGGGTGAGGAGAAGCCTGACGGAGCATTCGACTTCCTCTCCGATATTACCATAGATAGCGAGATGGGGGTGCTCTTCGTGCCCCACCGACGTCCGTTCGAGACGGTCATCCGTACCGTAAACGGTGAGACTTCGTATTATCCTGTCTTCAGCCAGCTTTATGATACCACCCTCGTTGTTGCCGAACGTCTCAGCGATCTTAACCTCTTTCGTATCCGGGGAGAGTACTCCACGGGGAGGCAGACGACCGTACATCTCGGTGCGAGCGACCTCATCCCGGGGAGTGTTTCACTGGTGGCGGGAGGACGAAAGCTGCAAGAGGGGAGCGACTTCTCGGTAAACTATGCTTCGGGCGAACTCACCCTCCTCTCCTCTGCTTCCGCAAGCAGCGACGAGAGCATCGAGATCCTTATAGAGGAACGTGACCGATCGTCGCACAAGGATAAGCTGTTCTCCGGGATAGAGATGGACTACTACCTGCTGCCGAACCTGAAGATCGGAGCCACAGCTCTCGATTACAGGGAGCAGGGGTATCGTTCCAGAGTGCGTTGGGGTGAGGAGGCGATACACAATCGTATGTATGGCGTGCATCTGGATTACAGCATCTCTTCGCAGAGATGGACGGAGTGGCTCAACCTCTTGCCGGGACTTGACCTCACGTCCCCTTCCTCTTTGATGGTAAAAGCTGCCTATGCACGCCTGGACGAGGTGGGGGGCCGCAATGAAGAGGTCGTGATAGAGGACTTCGAGCAAAGTACCACGACCTATGACTTGCTCGATCCTAATGCTTGGCGGCACGCGTCTCCTCCGTCTGCTTTCGCGAGAGAACTGGGGGTAGGTAATAGAGCCTTGTTGTCCTGGTACAGCATCGACCCACGTCTCGTGCGTGACAACATGGGCTCGGTGATGCCTGATTACTTGAGACATAACCGGATGGAGCGGAATGGAGTATTCGTTCGAGAGGTGCCTTATACCGAACTCTTTCCTTCTGCCGACCGCTCCGCCCTTTCAGGATCTTTCGTCCCTGTCGTCAATCTATCCTATTATCCCGATGAACGTGGTCCGTACAACCTCAGCACGGATGGGATGGATGCCCGAGGGCGTTTCGCTCAACCCGATCGGATGTGGGGAGGGTTGATGCGCTCTCTACCGGTACGTGACTTTGAAGCTGCCGGTATCGCCTACCTCGAAGGCTGGTTCATGGACCCATTTGTAGAGAACCCTTCGGCACGGGGGGGCGAACTCTTCATTGATCTTGGGCGTATCTCCGAGGATATTCTTCCGGATGGCACCAATGTTTTTGAGAATGGTCTCCCCTCGGCATCGCATCCCGAACGCACTACGTACGAGACATCGTTCGGCATCGCTCCCGAAGAAGTGCCGCAGACATACGCTTTCGATCGCTCTTCCGACTCGGGAGTGGGACGTCAAGATGTGGGATACAACGGGCTTTCGTCTGCACAGGAACGAGAGCATCCCCTATACCGAGACTTCCTCGAACGTGTAAAGAGTATCACCGGTATGCACCCTTGGCAAGGAGACGCCCTACACGCTCCCGATAATCCCTACAATGACCCTGCGGGCGATAACTATACTTACTACCTCGATGAGTATTGGGATACCATCGAAGCAGGGATACTTACGAGATACAAGTACTACAATGGTGTCGAAGGAAACTCGGTAGATCGCCTTATTCGTGGGCAACAGTCGGCACGCACTTGGCGACCCGACGTCGAGGATATCAATGAAGATATGCAGATGGAACGCAAAGAGGCTTACTTCAGGTACGGTATCGAGATCTCTCCCGGCGGCTTTGTCGTCGGACGGAACCATATCGTCTCGCAGAGAGATGCGGAAGTGGAGATGCCCGAAGGCGGTACAAAGAAGGTCACGTGGTACAAAGTGCGTATCCCCCTCGGGCAGTTTCAGGAGAGAGTAGGGGACGCACCATCGTTCAGAGACGTACGGGTGATGAGGATGTTCCTGACGGGATTCGATACGCCTGTGCATATACGTTGGGCAGCATTCCGTCTTGTCCGCAGCGATTGGATGATGTACGATGCACCGATAAACGTAGATGACCGACGCATGGCCGATACTTCTCTTGGAGTTATGAGTATAGAGGAGGACGGGGAGCGGCATCCTGTCCCCTATGTGATGCCTCCCGGTATACAACGCAATAGCGACTTGCAGGGCTTGGGTGGGGTCTTGGAGGACGAACGATCCCTTTCCCTCAAGATTGAGAAGCTGGATCCCGGGCAAGGGGTGGCGGTCTACAAATCGATGAAACACGATCTGCGCCACTACGAGACCGCACGGATGTTTGTCCATGTCGAGTCTCCTGCCGATGACCCTGCGCTTCTGACCGACGGAGGGCTTACACTTTTTGTCCGGCTTGGGCGAGATTATACCGAGAACTACTACGAATACACCTTGCCTCTTGCCGTCACTCCACTCACCGGCAGTGCAGTCGATGCTCTCGGTGTGCGGGATATATGGCGACCCGAAAATGATGTGGAGATCCCCCTTGCCGCCCTTGCCGATCTTAAGGGTAGGAGAGACCGGATGCCCGGATACGATACAGCCCAACCTTTTAGCGAATCCCTTCATGGTCGCTCCGGGCAGCGGATAAGCATCAAGGGGTATCCCTCCCTGGGGGATGTGACTGCCATACTCATAGGGGTGCGATCCTCCTCGACACAGGTAGTGAGAGGGGAGGTCTGGTTCAACGAACTACGGGTCTCCGGTCGTCGTCATCGCGGCGGAGACGCCTATATGCTTCAAGCCGACCTCCGGCTTGCCGACCTCTCCCGGGTCGAACTCACACGCACCCATCTCTCGGCAGGGTTCGGGCAGATAGACAGCAGTGTCAGGGACATGAGCAGCGATGACCGCCGTCTCTTCGACTTGCGTGGCGAACTGAATGCCGACAAGTTCTTCCCACCCTCCTGGAAAGCTCATATCCCTCTCCGTTACAGTCTCACACGGCGTCACGCTTCACCACGCTTCGATCCCTACTCCGATGATATTCTCTTTGCCGACAAGCTCAACTCTCTTGAGGTCGGTCAGCGACGAGAGTACGAACGCCGTGTGGCCACCTCCGAGCACCTCACCCACTTTGCCATAGAAGATCTTCATTTCGATGTGAAAGACTCCGTGTCTCGTCCGTGGGATCCCGCTCACTTCAGGCTGTCGTACCGTCAGAGCCGATCCGAAGGGTACTCTCCCGATCTGTACGACTCCTATCGCCGCGATGCCAATACCCTCTTCTTATACCACTATAAGCCCGCTGTCTCAGGGGTATCTCTCGGCAAGAGCATCACGCTCTATCCATATCCCCAAGAGTACTCGTTTACCTCTCGATGGCGGAGGGTCTACGATCACAAGCAATACCGCTCCTCGGACGATTCGCTCTCGCACCACCTCTATCATCGCTTCGACTGGGACAGAACACTAAGGCTTGGTTGGTCCCCTTTGGATATGTTGCGCTTCACGTGGGAAAGCACCACCGAAGCAATCATAGATGAACCGTACGAGCAAGAGCTAAGGCGCACAGGACGTGTCGCATTTCGTGCCCTCTCGGATACGATCCTTCACTCTCTTCTACGGCTCGGCACCACCGTTCATTACTCAGGCAGAGTAGGCGCAACGTTGCGTCTGCCCGCATTCAAGCAGGAGTTCCTCCGGGGATTGAGCGGATCGTACACATGGCGATCGCACTATAGATGGGAAAGGGGGGCAGGGCACCCCGGTACGATGGGGCACAATGCGAGGCAGACGGGCAGTCGCGACCTCACACTCTCATACCATCTCCCCAAGCTCCTCAAGCACCTCGCTTTGCATTATAGGGAGACATGGGGCAGCCATATCCCGGGGCTCTTGTCCGAAGCCGGGGTACTCTTCGGTCTCTCCTCCGCTCACAGACCCTTCTCCCCCGGATTAGGCTACATGTTGGGTGTGGGAGATACCGAGACTCATCTACGTCGGGTGCTCGGTAGCGACGGGGTCGTCACAGACATCAGATACCAACGTCCCCTCACCTGGTACGATCACAGCGACATAGATGTCGAGGTTGGTGTCGAGCCCCTCCCGGGGCTGCGCATCGACTTTGCCGTTGCGCACAGCCATCACAGACGCTCCGAGCTTACTCCTTCGCGCCCCGATGAAGCTCCCCGACGCATGGGCTCCTTCTCGACAAGTACCATCGGCCTGCGCAACATCTTCACCCGTCCTATGAGACAATTGGGCTACTCTTCCCCCCTTTTTGACAGTTATAAGGCAAATATCCGCTCTCGTGGGGAGGAGCTGCGCCACGCTTACGCCACGGTAGGGGAGACGTACGCCGATGCTCTCTCATCGCTTGTCACCCATACCCATACCGATGTACTGGCATTAGCATTTGAGGATACATATACGACTGCTCTCTCGGGCAGGAAACTCTCTGTCCGCCCTTCACTATTGTCGGTGATGCCCAACTGGAGTATCCGTTACGACCTCACGGCGATACACCCCGAGGTGCGTCGCCACTTCGTCCGCCTCGCCCTCGCTCATCGTTATCGAGGTAGGGTGGAGGTAAACAACTACCGCATCGAACCCCTCTGGCTCTCTCTCGGAGCCGGGGAGATAGGGTACAGAGTCGGGGCTTCCGGTACTGTGCTGCCGGGCGCGGAGAGGGAAGTACAGAGTATGACCCAACGAGATGAGCTATCCCCCCTCATCGGCATTGAGGCTACACTGCAGAGGGGGCTCGGTGTGGATCTCCGCTTCAATAAGGTGAGAGAGCTCTCGCTCCTGACACAGTCCGCCCGACTGCTCGAACAGTATCGTGACGAGATCGTCTCCACCGTGAGGTACAAGGCGACCCTGCCCTCCCTCCTTGCCCTCCTCAAGCACAAAAGGAAGGAGACCTCCACCCTCTCCGCTCAGTACAGTCTCATCTTCGGTCGCAACTATATCATCTCTCGTGACCTGAGAACGTATCTTTCCCAAGCGACCCAAGGGATCGAAACCCTCACTACGCGCCTCTCCATAGACTATACCCTCACTTCAAACATCACGCTCCGAGGCTACTACGACTACGACCGCCGTACCCCGATAGTCTCCAATCGCACCTATCCGTACGTGTCGAAGTCGTACGGACTTATGTTGCGTCTCCACCTTACACCCTGACTCCACTATTGTCCCCCGAGCATATCCCTTGCTTCCTGTACGGAGGTGGTAAGTCTCGGATACCGCTATCACCCGAGGCAGTAGGGAGCGTCGAGAATTACGCCAAGGAGCATCGTGTATTGTCGTACGGAAAACTAAAGCATCTCGGCCCGGACACAAACTTCTCGATTATAGGATATAAATCCGTTTCCAGCTGCTGAAAACCACTTTTCCTCCCCCTGATTACTGCTTTTCGGGGGCTGATAAGTAATAATCAGGAACAGAAAAGTACTTCGGATACGGTAGCGATGCTTTTTGTCACGGTATCTTAGTAGCTTCCTGCCCCTGTCTTTTCGGCAGCGTATCGGGATAAATGCATTGAGAGGATATTTTTTTGTGGGATTTTGTTTAGGACTATTGCATGACTCGAAAATATACTTTACCTTTGCACAGCAAAGAAAAAACGAGGGCTCTTAGCTCAGCTGGTTTAGAGCATCTGCCTTACAAGCAGAGGGTCGGCGGTTCGAATCCGTCAGGGCCCACGGAACAGACCCCGGCATCATCGCTTCAGATGGTGCCGGGGTTAGCTTTTATTCATTGTTTCGTATACTATAATGTTATATCTTTGCACGGGCTTTTATTCACCTAAAATAAGGTGATTTAGCACAACCCCCGGGATAATCAACATAACATAATATAAGTATGAAAAAGGCAATCAGACTATCAGTGACGGAGGCTATCGCTCATATCAAAGATGGTGAGCGTATAGTGCTTGGTCACGCTGCGGTAACGCCCAACTGCCTCGTAGAGGAAATTGTGCGTCAGAAGGAGCGTTTCGCTAACCTCTCTATCTACCAACTCATCTATCTTGGCGAACAAGTGCACCTCGCTCCCGAGTGTGCCGACCACATCAGGGTATGTACTCCGTTTATGTTCGGGGCTCCGGTGAGAGCCGCAGTCGCAGAAGGTCGTGCCGATTTCATCCCTATGCACTTCAGTTATGTGCCATCGATGTTTGAAGAGTACGGAGCTTATCGTCCGGATTGGGCACTTGTGCAGGTCACTCCTCCCGATGCTCAGGGACGTTATAGTATGAGTCTCTCGTGCGACTTTACTTTGCCCGCAGCTCGATCGGCCAAGAAGGTGATGGCCGTGGTCAATCCCGCCCTTCCCTACCTCGGGGGAGACAACTTCCTCACTGAGGATCAGATAGACATCATTGTGGAGCATGAGTCGGCCCCATTCGTGCTCGGTGCTCCTCGTGAATCAGAGATAGACAGCATCATAGCCGGCTACTGTGCCGATCTCATCCCTGATCGTGCGACACTTCAGATGGGTATCGGTGCCATCCCTGACGCTGTGTTGGGCAAACTGACCGACCGTAAGGATCTCGGGATACATACCGAGATGTTTACCGACGGGGTGATGCACCTGCACCGTAAGGGTGTGATCACAGGGAAGTATAAAGGAATCCTGCCGGAGAAGATAGCATCGGCCTTTGTCATGGGGAGTCAGGAGCTGTACGACTACATAGATCACAATGACGAGATCGTACTCTATCCGGTGGATTATATGAACAATCCGCACATCGTTGGGCAAAACCCTGACTTCATTTCCATCAATTCTTGTATCGAGATAGACCTCTATGGACAGGTTTGTTCGGAAAAAGTGGGTGGGAAGATGTACAGCGGCAGTGGCGGACAGCTTGATTACCTCCGTGGGGTACGTTACTCGAAGGGTGGCAAGAGTATCCTCACAATGCAAGCAACGGCAAAGGATGGTGCTATCTCTCGTATCGCTCCCAACCTCAATCCGCAAGCCGTAGTGACCTCCCCGCGCAATGATGTGGACTATGTCGTGACAGAGTATGGGGTGGCTCACCTCTTCGGGCGTACCGAAGCGCAGAGAGCTTTGGCTCTTGCCGCTATCGCTCACCCCAATTTCCGCGAGGGCCTCGAGCGTGAAGCGTATGCGCGCTTCTCGATACGCAAGGTGTATTGATATTTTGACTAATTTAGAGGGAGGACTTCAGTGCATGGAGTCCTCCCTTTTTTCGTTTATATAGCTTATGAGAGAGCTCTTTCTGATATTTGTTTCCCTGACGCTGGTATGCTTTCGGAGTATAGCGCAGGATGACTTGTTCGTACGTTTCGATGCTCCGGCAAGGGAGTGGGAAGGTACCCTGCCGCTTGGCAATGGTAGACTTGGTATGATGCCTGACGGAGGAGTACGCAGCGAGACAGTGATACTCAACGATATCACGATGTGGTCGGGTAGTAGAGAGAATACCGCCAACCCAGACGCACTGAGGTACTTGCCGGATATACGCAAGGCTCTCTTGCGGGGCGACAACCTCAAGGCTCAGGAACTGATGTATCAATACTTCCGTTGTGGCGGGCAAGGGTCGGCATTCGGTGCAGGAAAGGATGCACCGTACGGATGCTTCCAGATGCTTGGCGTGCTATCCCTGACATATAAACTCCCTCAAGGGGATGGTATCGGGTATGGGAGGCGTCTGCATCTTCCCACAGGAGTGGCCCAAACTTCTTTCGACATAAAGGGGACTTCCTACAAGAGAGAGTACTTTGTCTCGTATGACAGAGACGTAATGGTGATCAGGCTGACTGCGGATAGAGCTCGTGCCTTATCGCTCAAGGCTACACTTTCGCGCCCTGAGCGTGCCACCGTATCCGCACAGGAGCCTTCGCTGGTGATGAAGGGGCAGTTGAATGATGGTAAAGGAGGTGTGGACGGGGTGCGTTTTGTCACTAAGATGAAGGCATTCCCTCGTGGAGGAGATATGCAAGTGACTGCCGACCATATAGAGATAAAGGATGCGGATGAGGTATTGCTCCTCCTGTCAAGTGCGACAGATATGATGGAGGATAGGTATGAGGAGGTCGTGGATAGCCTATTGAGTGCCGCAGCTTCTTCGGACTTTGACACGTTGCGAAAAGGTCATGAGGTGGCATTTCGTCGTAAATTCGATCGCCTTTCAATAGACTTGGGGAAGCAGGATAACGATAGGACGACGGAGCAGAGGCTATACGGCTTTGCCGAGGATGAGGATCCGGCGTTCGCCGCGTTGTATCTTCAGTATGCACGTTACTTGATGATCAGCGGTACTCGTGAGGGAAGTCTCCCTCTCAACCTGCAAGGGCTTTGGGCCAATAGCCTACAAACGCCATGGAATGGTGACTACCATCTCAATATCAATGTACAGATGAATTACTGGCCTGTCGAGGTCTGTAACCTCTCGGAGCTACATCTCCCTCTCATAGAGTACACAAAAAGTCTTGCAGCATCTGGGCAAAAGACGGCTCAAGACTTCTATGGGACGAAGGGTTGGGTTGCACATGTCATCTCCAACCCTTGGCTTTTTGCTGCTCCGGGTGAGCACGCTTCTTGGGGTGCAACCAATACCGGAGGGGCTTGGCTCTGTGCCCATCTATGGGAGCATTACCTCTTTTCCCAAGACACGATATATCTCAGAGATGTCTATCCCGTGATACGTGGAGCGGCGGAGTTCTTCCTGGATAACCTCATTCCCGAACCTAAGCATGGCTGGCTCGTGACGGCTCCGTCTTCTTCTCCCGAAAATTCGTTCCTACTTCCTGACAGTGACAAGCCCGTGTACGTTTGTTTGGGTCCTACGATGGATATGCAGATAGTGCGAGAACTATTAGATAATCTTATCTCAGCGGCAACTCTGATCGGTTTGACCAATGATGTCGTGGTGGAGAAAGCGAAGGAGGTAATCCCCCACTTGGCTCCGATGCAGATAAGTTCCCACGGTTACCTGCAAGAGTGGGTAGAAGATTATGTCGAAGTAGAGCCTCAGCATCGACATGTATCGCATCTTTATGGGCTTTATCCTGCACACAGTATATCTCCGGCTACGACCCCTGATCTTGCCGATGCCGCTCGCCTGACGCTCGAACGCCGAGGTGATGGAGGGACAGGCTGGTCACGTGCATGGAAGGTTTGTTTTCGCGCGAGGTTATATGACGGAGAGAGGGCTTTTCGTTTGCTCAAAAGTTTACTTTCGCCCGCCCTTTCGCCAGACAGGAGAAGCAAGGTAAGTGCCGGAACTTATCCGAACCTCTTCTGTGCGCATCCGCCATTTCAGATAGACGGTAACCTTGGCGGGGCGGCAGGGATTGCGGAAATGCTCGTACAAAGTCACGAAGGTTTTATCCATCTATTGCCTGCAATCCCCGACCGTTGGGCAAAGTCCGGTCGGGTCGGTGGGTTCCGTGTGCGCCCGGGAGCGACCATCGACTTTGCATGGTGCGAAGGGAAGGTCACGGAGATCGGACTTACTGTGGACAAGGACGGTATCTTTCGACTGAAACTTCCCGGCAGCTCGGAGATGATAACCGTACAAGCGGATGCGGGTGAAGTGATCCGTCTTTCCTTTTGATCCGAGATTACTTCCGAGATTCCCTGATAAGTCTGGCAATGAGTGCGCCAAGAGGGGTACTCTCGTCTGGAATGAAGCGGATATGGAGTGCATCGTTGCTCGCATCACAAAGGGCATATCTGTTGTCGATCTGCCAAGGAGGAAGAGCTACGATCGTATCTCCATGTGTCACGACCGGGCACTTGCCTCTGTGAAGCAGAGGTATCCCTTTCTCCTTAAGGTAGGTGAAGACTTGCTTTTGCCCGCTTTTCATCCCGAAAGGGCGGAACATATCCGTGGGAAGAGCAGGGCGAATGCTCAGAAGCGTAGTATCCAGCCTGCCAATATCTACCCTAAGTGCATCGGAATTATGCGCTTCTGTTGGAGTCTCTGTCAGCAAAACCTCCCCAGCCGGTATGGAACTCTCCTCGAGATTGTCGATAAATATCTGTCCTTTGAATAGTTCTGCACGGGCTTTCCCTCCCTTCAGTCGGAACGTGGCACCGGATCTTGTCGTGTCGTTGAGGATACTTTCGATCTGAGAGTTGGTGAAGTTGAGTTCCGAAAGTACCCTATATGCAAGGAGATCAAAGTGAGGTTCTGTCTCTTTTTGGCGAAGATCAAGACTCTTTTCTGCATTGAGAAGACGGCTCTTTTTGAACCTTTCGACATAATCTGCTATAAGAGACTGCTCGGCTTTGAATATCTCTGCAGAGCGACTTAACGTTTCGACGAACGACGGATTGAGTTGAGTAAGTGCCGGGATTACGGTCTTGCGGATGAAGTTCCGCTTATAACCCTCATCACTATTGGTAGAGTCCGTTATGTGTGGTATATCGTTTCGGGTGAGATATGCAGCAAGGTCATCTCGATCTATATCTAAGAGGGGTCGACATATATAACCACTTATGGGGCTCATCCCTACAAGCCCCTGCCCTCCGGTCCCACGTACAAGGTTGAGGAGTATGGTCTCTACCTGATCATTTCGGTGATGCCCCACGGCAATGTACGCAGCGTTGTATTGTTGCCTTAGCTTTTCGAACCATTCGTACCGTAACTCTCGTGCTGCCATTTCGGTAGAAAGTCCCTGCTCCGAAGCATACGAGCGAGTATCGAAGTGCATTACTTCGAGCTGATGGTCCGGCCAACGGCTTTGTATCATCCGATACACGAACACTTCATCTCTATCCGACTCCTTCCCTCTTAAGTGAAAGTTGCAGTGAGCTGCCACGATCTTTACTCCGGCACGGTGCAGTATCTCCATGAGTGCCATGGAGTCTATACCTCCACTTAACCCTACGATGATCGTCTCGTCTGGGGTCAAGAGATGCCGGAGTTCGCTTATTCTCTTTTCGATAAGCGATTCTGAGCTTTTACGGGTACGCATCTGTCGTCGGATTTATAATAAAGAACGGGTGCGGAAGAGCATATCACACGAGATGATACTACGCCTTCCGCACCCGTTTTGTTCCTTGTCTATCGTCCTTGCTATTACTTCTTGGACTTGATATCTATCTCTTCGGCCATCTCCGGGTCTATGAGGATGCGACCGCAGTACTCGCAGACGATTATCTTCTTGCGGAACTTGACATCCAACTGACGCTGAGGGGGGATTTTATTGAAGCAACCGGCGCAAGCCTCACGTTCGATACGTACTACGGCCAGTCCGTTACGAGATGCTTTACGGGTGCGCTTGAATGCTGTGAGTAGTCTCGGCTCGATTCTCTCCTCTATCTCTTTGGCGACCATGCGGAGCTGCTCTTCGTCCTGCTTGGTTTCGGAGATGATCTCATTGAGTTCCTCTTGCTTCTGTGCCAAGTCTTGTTGACGACCTTCCGTTTCTTCGATAAGGTGTGCGAGGTGATCGGTTATTTGTTTGATAGAAGCCTGATCTTCGGAGATCTTTTTTTCGCAGAATTGTATCTCGAGGTTCTGATACTCTACTTCTTTGGTCAGGGCATCGTACTCTCTGTTGTTGCGAACGCTTTCCAGCTGAGTCGAATATCTCTCGATAAGTTCCCGGGCCTCTTTGATCATGATCTTACGATCTGCGATGTATCTATTGAGCTGTTCGATCTCTGCTTCGAACTTTGCCCTACGAGTCTTACGCCCCTCGATCTCATCCTCCAGTTCTTGTACTTCGATAGGTAGCTCACCTCTGATCGTGCGGATACGGTCTATCTCTGACACGACGGTTTGGAGTTTGTAGAGAGAAGCCAACTTCTCCTCGACAGAGTACTCCTTCACGTCTGCTTTTTTCTTAGCCATGCTGTATATAAATATATATCTTACTTAGTATCTTCTCGGAAATAGTGTATGGGGTTTGTACACCGTGTGGCATACCAGACTACAAATTTAGGGATTTTTCTGCACAATATATCACCCAATAAGTATTTTGTCAATTCTTCCGATTCGTAATGTCCGATAGTAGCGAGGGTTACATCGTCTACTGCGTCATAGTAGTCGTTGTACTTTGCTTCGCCTGTGATGAAGATATCTGCTCCAAGTCTGGCTGCCGACTTGCGCAAGAATGCTCCACTCCCACCGCAGAAGGCTATCCGCTGTACACAATCTTTGAGCACTTTGCTGTGTGCAATTACTTCCACATGTGGCATTTTCTCTTTGATTTTTTGGAAAAGGTCCTGCACGCTTATCGCTTTGGGGAGGTTCCCGATTATGCCTGCTCCATACTTGGGATCAGTATGTATTATGGGGAAGACGTCTATCACAGGTTCTTCGTATGGGTGGACGTTATGCAATAGAGCCAATGCCCTACTCAGCTCGTGCTTATGACACATTGTTGCGATCGCTTCCTCGGGTTCTGTGTGCCAACTCCCTATTTCACCCGAGTAAGGTGATGCACCATCGAGAGGGCGATATCGCCCTTCCCCTTTTGTCGAGAAAGAGCACCCATCATAGGCTCCCTGCATCCCTATACCTGCATCCCTGAGTGCTGCACGTACGACATTGCAGTGGGAGGATGGGGTATAGATCACGAGCTTGTACATGCTTCCTTCCATCTGTTCGATGGTTTGCGTTCCTTGTAGGCCCATCATCTCTGCCCAAAAGTGGTTCACGCCTCCTTTCAGGTTATCGAGGTTTGTGTGTGCAGAGTATATGGCTATGTCATGTTTTATGGCAGTGCGTGTGGCTCTTTCGATGTATGTGCGAGTGCTTATCTGCTTGAGCCCCTTAAAGAGTAGTGGGTGATGCGTCACGATGAGGTTACATCCCCTCTCTACCGCTTCGTCGATGACGGCTTCGGTAATATCTACGGCGACAAGTACTCCCGAGAGCACCTCTTGGCCCGATGCTATCTGCAGTCCGCTATTGTCGTAGCTCTCCTGGAGCATACGAGGTATCTCTCTGTCGAGGTGTGCGATAACCTCGGCTATCGTATATTGATGAGGTGTCATAGGTATTCTGTCAAGTATTATTTTATGCCGAGCTTGTTGAGTGCTACTCGGTATCTCTGTGCATTGAGCTTATGCTCCGCAAGGGTGGCGGCAAAGTTATGATAGCCGGAGAAGTCCTCTCTCGCACACATATATATATAGTTGTGTTCCGAAGCGTTCAGCACCCCGTCGATAGCCTGTGTCGAAGGGATACATATCGGAGTGGGGGGGAGTCCCCGGTTGAGATAGGTATTGTAGGGAGACTCCACACTAAGGTGTCCGTACAAGATGCGTTGGAGGGAGAAGTCCCCCACCGCATACTTCACCGTAGGATCAGCTTGCAGAGGCATCCCGATGCGCAGGCGGTTGAGGTAAAGCCCCGCAATGTCATCATGCTCATCCGTCTTCGACGACTCCTCCTGCACGATCGAAGCAAGTATGGCTACCTCATACGGTGAGAGACCTATCCTGTCTGCTTTGGTCTTCCTCTCCTCATCCCAGAATACACGATACTCATTTGCCAGACGTTCGACCAGCTTCTCCGCCGTCGTAGACCAGTAGACCTCGTAAGTATTGGGGATAGCGTGAAAGGCGAAAGTACTATCGCCGATGCCGAGGGTGCGTAGGAGCATGGTATCTCTCATGGCAGAGGAGATGCCCTCTTCGCCCACCATCAACTGGTCGCCTATGACCTTGTAGAGATCTTTGGGGAGACGCACCGAGTTGAACCTCAGATTGATCGGCGTCTCCCTCCCGCCTGCGAGAGCCCTGAAGAGCGCAAGTGTGGTCATATCGGAGCTGATGAGATAAGAGCCCGGACGGGGTTCACTCCCCTTCCTTAGGGTCAAGAGCAAGCGCATATCACCGGGATGACGTGCCGCTCCTATCGTATCGAGCGATGCCTGCACCCTGTCCCAGTCATCGCCGGGATAGATGTAGAGCCGGAGCGATTGCTTACCTCCGATATTGTAGTTGGGCATCTCTACCACTCTATTGTATAGGTATGCTCCCAAGCCTATGGCAAGAAGTACGAGGCAGATCACGGAGGCGAGTACTTTATGGCGTATTTTTACTTTCATATCTATGTGGAAATATGATTCAAATATACAAGAAAAATGCGTTGTGCTTGCGGTGAAGAGCCGTAACCTTGCGACAGCAAAATCCCCTCGATGCGCATACAAACTTCGAGATAACGGGATCCGGACTACTTTTCCGCCTATGAAAGCTACTAATCCGCTCCTGAAAATTACTTTTCTGCTCCCGATTATTACTTTTCCACCCCTGAAGACAACCTTACGTGCCGTAACGACAGAGTTTATTTCGATACCTTCGCAACTCCTCTGCCGGGAGGGATAGAAAAAAAGACTGTGGCATAACTTCTGTTATGCCACAGTCTCTCTATTTAATCTCCCGATTAAGGCTTCGTTGCCAAGCCGTTTTCCTTACCAAACTTCGTTTTGTGCGGGTAGAGGAAAACGTATCCCATCAGTGAAGTTTGTTGTTCCTACTGAGACTTGTCCCGCCACTGTTCCGCTTCCGGGTGTATAAAGACCGAATGAGTGAATCCCATTGATATCAGGTTGATATATATTGTACTTGAAGTATAGTACGGAACCTCCCATTGTCTGATTGAAGCTATGGTTCCCTTGACGCCCGAAACGCATCAATACAGTCGAGTTATCAGCCTTTACATACTCGAAGAGGACAGCATAGTCTCTCGTAGAGCCTGTCAGGAATGTAGCAAACAAGGCCTTGAAGGTATCGGTAGCGGCATCGTAACTCATATATGGAGTTCCTGTGTGATCCGTAGATGTAGAGGTGACTTTCGTAATTCCTCTTCCCAATCCAAAGTTAACCGGTCTGTAGTTTTGCATACCTACACCTGTCGGGATCTTGATGGTCAGTTTAGTGATATCGAATGTTTCTCCACTTGTTATCCGTAAGAATTGCATAGGATTCACAATCTGCACATCCACTCTTTGGGTAGCTCTTCTCAAGCGTACGGTGCGCTTGTCGGAGTTGATACCGGTAGAGATTGGGTTGTATGAGAGATAAGTGTCCCAGGGTACAGGATCCATATAGACGAACCCTCCGGAAACAGATCTCTTTTTATTGGCAAGGATATTATTCATTGGGTCATTTGGATCTAATGTTGTCCCGCGTTCGATGTATGTAGGATCGAAGATGAAGTCCACGATTGAGAAATCTTGTTCGTCCAGGGCCTCAGGTTTGTCGAATGAGTAGTATATCTCTTGTCTGAACTTAGCCTCTTGGTCTACTGCCGATGCGTATATTGGGTTCTCAATCATCTGGAAAGGAGCATCGCCGATCCACTGATTGTTGTTGCCCAACATATGCCAACGAGTGATGTGTACTGTCTTGCTATTGGTCGTAAACCCTATCTCGTTGTAATTGGTGCCCGGCTTGTAGATGGGGACACTCATATTATCATTGACGAAGTAGTTGATAAATATCTTCGCTGCAAGTTTAAGATTGATGCTACGAGAGTAAGTATTTCCATTAGGATCTATGGCAAAGAATACCGCTTCAGCTAAGTGCGGAGTCTCGTTGTTCCATCCATTCTTAGGTGAAGTGATGCTGATTGTCTTGGCCGTTTCGTCTACTGAGTATGACCAGCCACGAGGGATAGAAGCATTGATCTGGGTGAGGTCGGCGGTCTTCTCGAATGGGAAGACGAGTGTTTCGTTCGTGTTTTCAAACAAGAGCGCACGTGTAACTACATTAAACCTGCTTGAAGCATCAGCCCCATTCAGAGTAGACTCTGCTGGTTTAATATCAAACTTAGGTGTCGTAAGGGCAGGGATTGTGACATCACCGATAGGGAGATCCGTATGGATGGTGATGGAGCCGTCGGGATTGACAGTAATGTTCTTGATCGGACTATTTACCCCCGGTTTGCCTTGTGGACCACGAGGCCCTTCGGGTCCCTGTGCGCCGTCTTGCCCGTTCGCACGGATCTTGGTGCCGTCAGGGTTGAGTATGAATTGGGGTTCGTCCCCTTCGTTGTACTTTACTGTCCAGTAGAAGTTCTCGTCGCCGGGGTTTGCAGGGTCTTGCATAGCTCCGATGATAGGCGTCTTGCCATCTTGTCCCGTAGCCGGTACGTTAGTGTCTACACCGTTGATAACCCAAGTGCCGGTAGCGGGGTCGATGCTCACTGTGGGAGTCACGCCGTCTTTGCCATCTTGTCCGTCTTTACCGTCTTGTCCACGTGCAGGGATCTTGGTGTCTACCCCGTTGATGACCCAAGTGCCTGTGGTAGGGTCTATGATCACTGTCGGGGTTTCTCCATCTTTCCCATCCTGTCCGCGTGCGGGGATCTTGGTATCTATCCCGTTGATGATCCAGTTGCCTGTGATCGGATCAATGCTTACAGTGGGCGTGAGACCGTCTTTCCCATCTTTGCCGTCGCGACCGAAGGGGATGTAGATCTTCTTTGTCCCTATGACGATGGTCGCACCTATGGTATCTCCGTCTACGATGGTGTACTCGAGAGATGAGATAGGCTCACGCTTCTCTAACTCAAGAAGGAGTGCGGATAGGTTATTGATGTCGTTGTTGAGCTTGGTAATCTTCTCATTGATTCCCTTAATGCTCTCCGCCATGATGTACTGGCGACTGTAAAGAGCATTGACATCCTCTTTGTAACATGCCGTAACGAGCAATGCCAGACCAAGGAAAGCCCCAAATAAGGTATATATATTCTTGCGTATCATTGGTGTAAACGATTAGTTCTGTTTGAGTTCTGTGTATTCATTCAATGCCGCAAGGTTGTTGCTTGCGTGCATATCTCCACCCTCGATAGCGGATTGGAAACTCTCGGCTGCGCGCTTCAAGTCCCCGCTCTTGGCGTAAGCTACTCCGAGAGTATTGTATGCTCCCGCTGACTTTTTGCCGATACGAGTGAGTGAGCGTACGGCTTCGTTAGGGTTGCCTGCACTTAAGGCATCGCACCCTTTGAGGTAGAGAGCCATATCGCTATCAGCATAGTGTGTGAAGATGACACTCAATGCCTCTTGATACTCTGCACTACCTACGGGTGAGAGCAATGCCACGGAGTAGATCTCTTCGGGACTTAAGCTCTTGGGGTTGCTCTTGATGCGAGTGCGAGCTTCCTGAGGTTTGAAGCCTCTTACCTCATAATCTACCGTATAACGGCTAAGGCGAAGGGCTGGATATACGTCTCTCAGGAGTGTTGCGTATCCATCTACGCTTTTCATCGCCTGCTTGCGTGCTTCGCTGTCCGGGTTAGAGAGGATATCGAGGATCTGACCTTTGGTGGGAAGGGTGCTTGCTTCGATGGCTGCACGTAGGCCTTCCCAGTTCTCTCCCATCTCACCTCTTGTGAAGAGGGTGCGGTCCAAGCCCGATTGCCTCTGTACATAGTCGATGAGCGAAGCCGCACGACCTTCGGACAACTTCAGGTTGTGTGCCAATGCTCCTTCGGGAGATGCAAAGCCATCTATTACGATCTTTCTGATGGTTACATCGGGATTGCCTACATACTCTCTTAGTTCTTTGTCGATACGGTTCAGCTCGCTGCGATTATTGGCAAGGGTAGGCTCCACAGCTGTTTTGTTTAGCTCGTATGTCAGAGATATGGTTGCAGAGTGAGCTCGTTGCTTTGGGACTATTTTTGTTGTCGCTTCCGGATATACGTATGTAAAGTTGGGAAGAGCTACTTCTTTGGTCACAGGTGCGGGCGTAGGGGTAACCCGGGGAGCCTTCTTTGCGGAGCAGCAAGCCTGCGGTGCCTTTGTAAACTTATAGATTACCGCAACTGCAGGTTGCCATGTATAGTCATCGTAAGCACGACGTGCGGAAAGTACTCCGTCGATAGCCCTATCTCTCTCCCACACGAACCTATTGGTCAGCTCGAAAGCCCACTTTCTGCTTGCATTATATCTCAGTGTCAGATCCCCACCTGCTCCGAAAGTCAGGCTGCGATTGACGTTTGGAGCTACCTTTTCTCCCGTCTCTTTATTTACAATCTCACTGCTGAAACGACTCATATATACCCCCGGCTTAAGCAAAAGTTCCAAAGGATACTCTTGATAAGTGGCAGATGCGGTAAAGAGGCGGTTGAGATTGAACACGGCGTTGAGCGATGTCTGGAATACTCGGATATCGCTTCTTATCTTATCGAATCCTATCCCTTCCAATGCCACAGCCTGATTGTGTTTTCCTTGCTCTCCGAAGATATCTTTGACTGGAGTATATACTACCCCATCAATCATTGTATATGGGTAGTAGGTGTATGCGTCACGGATGCCAAGCATATAGTTTTGTTGGTATCCTAAAGTCGATGCTGAGTTCTGTCCGTAACCGGCATTCAGCTCAAGTCCAAAGACGGGAGAGAAACGATATCCGACCTTTAGCTGACCGCCGATGCCGATGTGTGTCTTCTCGGGAGTGATTGAGTATAAATCACCAAAGAAAAAGGGACTGAAAAACTCTCCCCCGAAATAGAAATAACCTGTAGAAATCTTTGCCGAATGGATATGGCGGCTATGAGATTTTTCTCCTTTGTGAGCTTTGGTTTGTGCTGATGCGTCATGTACTCCTATGTAGAGCATAGCAACAAGGAGTCCGCATAACATAACCAAGTCACGCAATTTTTTCTTCATTCTAATCATCTTTCTTTATTACCTTATTGGAATTAATAATTCTCTGCCTCCTAATACTGCTTGTTGTATAAAATGCCCTTTCAGTCTTGAAGTGATACAAAGGTAATAAAAATAACACACTGCGTAAAATATCTGAAAGTCTTTAAGGTAGAGAGGAAATATAGCCGTTTACAAGTGGGCTTGGTAAGAATATTTATATTTTCAATCGATGGATAAACAAAAAGAAACAGTGAAGCTGATCTCCGGAGTTGATTCCCGGGATCAGCTTCACTGTTTCTTTTTGTGAGAGTTCTTAGTTGGCCTTTCCTATCGAGCGGATAATGAACCCGAAACGACGCGGTGAGGCTGTCACCCTTTGCGCTTCGGGTGGAGGAGCCTGTCCGCAACTATTCCCACCAAGACCGGTGACGATCGCATCGAGATGCAGGTGTATGTCTCCTGCTTTGGGGAGTTCGTGAATGTGCGGAGCCATCATGAGCGCGAGTTGTCCCCAAGGTAGGGCCGAGGTACTCATAGTCTCGTCGGCAATGAATGCTATCCCTTTTCCCTTCTCATTCGTAAGCGTTGCCCATCGCACGTCCTCACGGTTGCCCATTGTTTGGGGTTTGGGGAATGGGACGAACTGTTCTGCCACGGTACTCTTGTGCACTTCGATGAACTGCGAATCCTTTCTATCCGAGTAGTTATTTACAGGACCTCGTCCATAGTACGTATAGTTACTGTATGCACTTGGTATGATCACCTCATAGCCGAGCCGTGCAAGTGGTATATCAGGTTGGTTTCCGGCTATCTGAGCATCTAGTTCTATTGACCCATCGAGGTGCACCGTCCATGTCTGTAAAGCCATAATCTTGAAATCCTCTTCGCCGAACAAGCGGTCGCTCCACTCCTCTATTTGGTATCTTCCTGACGCTTTTGTATCGTAAAGTTTCGCTCCGTTGGGTGCCTGGGAAGTGACTTCGAAGATGAAAGATATACTACCGTCTTTATGTTTGACGATCATGCTCTCTGACACTTTCTGCTTGAGGTTGTGCAGCCCTGCCTCTCCCCACTTCTGCCATGCCCATATGTCGTTGTCACATGGTGCACGGAACGTCGAGATTTTCGGACCATTGCCCTCTGTAATCACCTCTTCGCCTGAGTACGAAAGTCGATGTATCGTCCCTTGTTGCATATCGAATGTGACGACGAAGTCTGCTCCTTCGACTGTGACGAACGGTTGTGTCTTACGGCCGTTGTATGAACTCTTGAGGGGCTTATGGGAAGTTTGTTTACTTGCAAAGAATGAGCGTACCTCAGGCTTCTGGATAAGGAGTTGTTCGTCTGCCTGTACATACCCTGCCTTTGCCCATGGTTTATCCTCATGCAGCAGGCACTCCACTTTGAGGAAATACTCACTCTCTGGAGTTATTAGCGATTTGTCATAGGGGATATGTACGGTGGCTTGTTGGCGAGGTGCGATATGGGGCAGCTCTCTTATGCCTTCCTGCACCTTGTATCCGTCGCAGTATAGTGACCATCTTAGGGTATAGTCGGAGAGGTCGGTGTAGTAATGTTTGTTGAAGATGGAGATCTCTCCCTTTTCTATTGCCACCGGAGAGAACCCTATGTGCTGATACACCTTCTTCACTTCGTGGTACTGTGGCTTGGGATTAAGGTCTGCGAATACGATCCCATTCATCACGAACATCCCATTGTTCGGCACATCGCCGAAGTCTCCTCCGTACGCTAAGTAACGCGTACCGTCAGGTGTGTAGTTGTACAACGCTTGATCGACCCAGTCCCATATAGCACCGCCGCAGATGAAGTTGGACGACTCTATGGCTTTCCAGTAGTCCGCCAGTCCGCCTGCTGCGTTCCCCATGGAGTGGGCATACTCAGAGATGTGGAAGGGATACTTGATCGTCGAAGTCCCCGTAGCGGCCTTTTCTACCCAAGGTATGGGCGGATACTGGTTGGAGCCTATATCCACGATGTCGTTGTTGCGCTCATACTGTATGGGACGAGAGGGATCGACCGCTTTAGCTGCCTTATAGACCTTTACGAATGTCTTACCCGGACCGGCTTCATTCCCCAGCGACCAGATGACGATGCTCGGGCTATTGAACGTAGCGTGTACCATCTCCAGCATCCTGTTTACGTGAGCTGTCTCGAACTCCGGTACGTGGGAGAGGGACTCCTTCCCGTAGTAGTAATGGTGCGACTCTATATTGGCTTCGTTCTCAAGGTAGATACCGTACTTGTCACACAGGTAGAAGAAGTATGGATCCGGGGGGTAGTGGGAGTTGCGCACATGGTTTATGTTCGCACGCTTCATCAGCATCACCTCTTGTTCCATTCGGTCACGAGAGACGACGTGTCCACGCTCGGGATTGGTCTCGTGCCGATTGACACCTTTGAACTTTGGGGTCTTGCCATTGACATAGAAGTATCTCCCCGCCAATCCGAACTCATCCTCCTCTGCCGATGTCTCCTTGATTTCGACCTCACGAAAGCCCGTATAGCTCGACACTGTCTCTACTGTGCGTCCCTTTTTGTCCTTGAGCTGTGCCACGATAAGGTATCGGTAGGGAGCCTCGGCAGACCAGAGTCGAGGATTGGGTACGGTCATCTCCATCTCAATCCATGTTGCAGCCCCCTTTGCGATCTTTATTGCCGTGCCACGGGCCGATACCCCTTCGACGAGAGTTGCGTCATCGGAGTAGAGCGGTAGAGAGTATAGCGAGTAGTCGATGCTGTAATCTTTGATCTTTCTGTCGCTCAGGTTGAGTATCTCTGCCCTGATGAGTAGAGCCCCGTCCTTGTACTGTGAGTCGAGATTGGGGGTGATCCTGAAGTCACGTATCTGTACCTTGGGTTTGGCCGTAAGGTAGACCGAGCGATAGATACCCGGTAGGCGGAACATATCCTGCGTCTCAAGGTGCGACCCATCGCTGCTGCGGTAGACCTCCACAGCGAGGGAGTTCTCCCCCGGGATCAGGTAGGGGGATATGTTGAATGCTGCGAGGTTGCGAGAGTTCTTGGAGAAGCCGACATACTCACCGTTTACCCAAAGGTAGAAGAAGGAGTCCACCCCATCGAAGTTCAGGTATATCTCTCTGCCGTCCCACTCTTTCGGCACATCGAACGTCCTGATATAAGCCCCCACCTCGTTACGGTGCTTGTAGGTCGTCCACTCCTTAGGTGGAGTGCGCATAATCCCTTTGCGCCAGTCATCTACCGCCACCTCGTGGTAGAAGATTGCGGGCTGATTGACATAGATAGGGGTCCCGTACTTCTGGCTTCCATCTTTCCCGATGCCGTAGACGCTCCAGTTCATGGGCACATCTACGATATCCCATGCCGAAGCATCGTATCCCTGAGTGTGGAAGTCCCTGATACGCTCATCGGGGTTGCCCACCCAGTGGAACCTCCACTTCCCATCCAGCGAACGATAGTAAGTGCTGTGCTCGGGGAGGAAACGTGTCGCAGAGGGAACATCTCCGAACGAAAAGAAGTAGGCTTTCGGTTGCTCTTTGTTGAAAGCATAGGACTCCGGCGACTGCCACTCGTCGCCCGTGGGTGCATTCATCTTGCCGTACCCGATGCCCTTTAAGGCTCTCTCCGGCGCACTCTGCGCAAACACAACGGCAGAGAATAGTAATGAAATGAGTATGATCCAGGATCGTTTCATATCTTTTATCTCATGTTAGGGGGTTATTATCTATACAAAGATAACATTCTATCCCATCCTCCGAAACAGATTGAATAGAAAGCAACTATTGTGTAACGGAATAATCCTTATCCAAGATCGGGATGAAAAGTTGTGGAGGTCAGGATGTGAAGTTGTTTTCAGGGACTGAAAGTTACTTTTCTGCCCCGGAGAATTAGTTTTCTGCTTCTGAGGATTAGTTTTCCGCCGCTGAAAACCAACTCAGGTGCGGTAGATGGTGGGTTTGTTACGGGATGTTGTGTGATCTGTTATTCCTATGATTGCAGTTGGAAATATAAGGCGGTGTCCACGGCTGTCGGTGACCGTGATCGTCTTCACGGGTAAGGAGGGAGACGCCGAGGGCTTTTCGTGACCGAAAGGATAATTAGGGAGCGGTCGGAGTGTAGGTAAAGCTAAGAGGGGAGACAGATTACTCCTGTGATGCTCACCTTGAGGAGATGTCGAGAGATCCGAAATATCTGTCGGGGGGAGGTATAGTTCGCCCTGAAAAATATAAATTTGTAAGCGATAGAAGTACAACCCGTAAAACGATTTGCTATGCAACCACTGTCACTTACTACCCCTTCGTTGCTCTTTTCTGCCATTTCTTTGATCCTGCTGGCGTACACCAATAGGTTCCTTTCTTACGCTACTCTCGTGCGTAGTCTGAGGCAACAGTATCTCGAGAACCCGGACCATGTCTTCCTCAAACAGATAGAGAACGTGTACCGTCGTATGAAGCTCATCCGTGCGATGCAGATCCTTGGGGTGGGGAGTCTGCTCTTTTGTGTCACCGCTATGTTTTTCATCTATATAGGTTGGCAGCTGGCGGGAGAGGTACTATTTGGTCTTGGGATGTTCGTGCTGGCACTCTCGCTCGTCATCTGTCTGAGAGAGGTGCTCATCTCTATCGAAGCACTCCGTCTCAATCTCGATGATATCGAAAGCTCGATCAAGGAATCGAAGAGGAACAAGAGGGATTAGTGCTCCGAAATTATACCCACTTATCGCGCATAGCGATACGTACGAGCTCGGCGGTATTCTTACTGCCGAGCTTTTGTGTCAGGTTCTTTCGGTAGGTCTTTATGGTCTCGATGCTTAGAAACATCTTATCGGCTATTTCTTGGTTCGTATACCCCTCTACGATGTAACGGAGGAGTTCTTGTTCGCGTTTGGTAAGCCAGATGGAGTCGTTCGTACGCTTCTTCATCAGTCTTTCGATTTCCTTGCTGAAGTAGGTATTGCCTGTCATCACGGCTTCGATCCCCTGTACGACTTCTTCCGAGAGAGCGTTCTTCAAGATATATCCGCTTGCCCCGGCGGTAATGGCACGGTTCACGAGTGTAAACTCATCGTAGGAGGTAAGCATCAGTATCTTTATGGTGGGATACCTGCGATGTATCTCGTCACAGAAGTCAAGTCCGTTGCCATCTGGCATAGAGATGTCCAGCAGCAGTACGTCAGGATGCACGGACTCAAGGGCATCCCGGCATGCTGACAACGTATGCGATATGCCGGAGATATGTGCTATGTCCGACTCGTTGATGGCGGTCCGTAGCCCTTCGACCAGCATCTTGTGGTCGTCGGTAATGTGTACTTGTATCATGATACGGGAAGTTCTATCTCGATGGTTACCTCAGTCCCTTCTCCTGGAATAGAGTAGATGTCGATCTTGCCCCTATACGCAGAAATGCGGTGGTGCATATTGGTAAGCCCCGTACCGTAGACGACCGTCTCCGGATCAAACCCTACGCCATCGTCGCGTACGGAGAGAGAGACCAGATGTGCATCTACGGTGAGTTGGACATTGATACTTGATGCCTGAGCATGCCTGAGGACGTTATTGATCAGTTCGTATGCGCAGCGATAGATAAGCACTTCGATATGGCTGTCGAGCCGAGGATTGGTGCCGAAGAACCGGAAGTCGGCAATGGGAATAGAGTGACAGAGGTCCTCGAGAGCCGCTTTGACTCCAAAACGGGATAGGGCATCGGGCATCATATTGTGTACCACACGGCGCAGCTCTTCCATAAGTTGGTCGAGCATCGCCAGGGCCTTGTCAAACCTTTCTCTGTCAATCTCCGCGAGTATATTGATACCCTTGATGCTACGTAGCTGCAACTTGATGATGGAGATCAGGCTTCCAAGCCCGTCGTGTAGGTCACGAGAGAGGCGCGATCTCTCAGTGTTTTCGCCGTCGAGCAGGGCAAGGGTCGCAACGAGTTGCTGCTTCTGTCGTAGCTGTTTTACTTGGTTTTCTGCAAGCTCACGCTTCTTCATATTGAGGCGATGGTGATAGTAGAGCAGCCCGAACCCGGAGAGTAGGAGAAACAGTCCTAAGATACTCAGTAAGGTATAGGTGCGCTTCTCCTTTTTTAGTGCATCTATCTGCATTTGTTTCTTCTCCGTCTCGTAGCCGATCTCCATATCTGCCATGGTTTTATGGAATGCTTTGACCTTTTGTTCGTCTACGAGGCGGGCGTAGTGTCTGAAGAAATGTGCAGACTTATCTTTATTGCCAAGGTGCAGATGCGCATAAGCGAGGTTGTATGCCAGCTCGGGAGCAGTGTCTATCATGGTAGAGTCGTTGCTCCATGCCGCAAGAGCCATCGCCGCACACTTGTCATATCGTTGCTGCTCACGGTAGATGGTCGAGAGGATCTGCATACCTATGGTCATGAGTCTCGTATCGCTGTACTCCTTCGCAAGGCGAATGCTCTCCTCCGCATACGCTATGGCCTTCGTATACTCCCGCTTGAGGGTGTATATCTGTGCGATAGCTTGCGAGCAATATATCTCGAAAGTCTTGTAACATAACCGAAAAACTTCGAGAGCTTTCAGTTCATACTCCAAGGCGAGATCGAGCTCTCCCCTCTTCATGTATATAAGTCCCAGCTCATAGTAGGACATAAGGTTAGGGTCAAGACCGTGTCCTTCGGTATACTCTATGCTTTGGAGGATGTAGTGCTCGGCACGATCCAGGTTGCCAAGTTCGCGATAGAGTGAACCTATGTTTATTAGAGCCGTGATGACACTTAGGGTATCTCCTATCTCTTCACTGATCTTGTGCACGGTCATACAGTTATCCAAGGTTTCGATGTACCGGTTCTGGCGATAGTTCCAATGCGCTATGCAGCGGTATGCTTGTACTTCTTCCCGACGATCTTTCAGGGAGATGGCAGCTTCGAGTGACTTATCGAGGTAGATCTTTGCGGAGTCGTATTGCATCAACATATTGTAATAGACCCCGAGCGAACGTGTCAAGAACGGTATCTCTTCCCGTTCGCCCTCCCTTTCCGATAGGTTAAGTCCGGCCTTCAGACACTCTATGGTGCGTGGCGTGTCGTATTGTCCGTAGTGGAGGGATAGCTTGATGTACAGTCCGATCTGTTGCTTTGTCGACAGTTTTTCCGTACGTAGTATGTGCCAGAGCGAGTCGGCGTGATTGTTTTGTCCGCATAGGGGTGCGGAGAGGAGCGTAAGGATGAGCAAGAGGAAGTGAAAGACTCTTTTCATACTATGGCAGATTTTCATTGATCTTAGCTACAAAAATAGGGTATTCGAGGGATAATGTAGCGTCACTTATAGGGTAAATATAGGTGTGCAGTCCCAAAACTCCTACAAGTGGGGTATTTATTTTGGTGGAGAGAGCATACTTTTGTTTTATAAAAGAAATGGTAATGCTTTATGTTTTTATACGTCCCGGGGATGAAAACGAAGCAAAATGTTCGCAAAAAATACACTAACCACCCTCCTAAAGATGGGGGAATAAACAATGAATTGACTATGAGAAGAGTGAACTTTATCGGGAGAGGGCTCTGTAGGAGCCTTACATTGGTAAGCATGTTAGCGATGATCGGGACTGCCATGTCCGCAAGTGCACAAGTGGGGAAGCCTGTCTTCGGTATCAAAGGTGGGTTCAATGTGAGTACCGTGAGCGCACGAGTCGGGGAGACGAGGGTGAAGAACATCGAGTCGAATCCGGGATTTCATCTCGGTATTACCGCAGATATTCCTGCCACGGATCAGGTATATGTCTTCACGGGTGTGGAGTATGTCGTCAAGGGGTTCATAATTGACCAATCCACCGATACGGAGGTCAATGCCGCGTATCTCCAGGTACCGTTGACTCTTGGTATGAAGATTGGCGTCGAAACCTGGGCGATGTTGATGAACATCGGACCATACTTCGCCTATGGGCTCGGGGGCAAGACTACACAAGGCAGCATCTCCCGAGACACATTTAGCGATGCGATGCTCAAGAAGTTCGACTGCGGGGTCGTCTGTGGCGTAGGGTTCGAGTTCAATAAGTGGGTTGTCGGCATCAATAGTGAGATAGGTTTCCTCAACGTATTGAACAAAAACAGTGATGACATCACTATGAACAATGTGAATGTAGCCCTCTCGGTGGGATACAAGTTCTGACAACGTTAATTATGAAAGTGCATGAGACGAGTAATATCAATCTTGATTTTTGTATGCTTTTCCGTATCGGGTCATGCTCAGGACCTGATAGCTTCTCGCTCGGGCGGGAAGATCGGATACAGGTATAAGAATAGTGATACGTGGGTCATCCCTCCCACTTACGACTATGGCGATGACTTCGTCGAGGGATTAGGGGCAGTGTGTCTCGATGGGAAGTATGGTTACGTTGATGCTAAGGGAGAGATTGTGATCCCGTTACAGTTTACTGTTGCAAGCTCTTTCAAAGACGGAGTCGCTCGTATCATGTTGGGAGATAAGTGGGGAGTCATCGATAAGACGGGGCGAATGCTACTCTCCCCAAAGTACGATGCTTTGTACTTCTATATGGAAGGGTTTGCTGCTGCCAAGCTGAACGGTAAGTTTGGCTTTATCAATAAGAAGGGGCAAGAGGTGGTCCCGCTAAAGTATGACAAAGCAGGCTTCTTTGGGAATGGATTGGCCGCTGTCTTGCTCGACAAGAAGTGGGGATATATAGATACTTTAGGTACGGTTGTCGTCCCATTCAGGTATGACCAGGCATATCGTTTCAAGAATGGTCACGCCAAGGTTATGCTAGGTAATAAGTATGGGTATATAGACAAGACGGGAAAGGAGGTAATCTCCGTGATCTATGATAGGATCGATGACTACTCCGAAGATAGTATCTTTGTCAATCTTAATGGGAAAAGCGGTACGATCGACCGAAACGAGACATTTGTCAGATGGTACCCTAACCACAACGCAAGGCTCTTGTGCGAGAAGTTGATCGGTGATCATCTCGAACAGATCCACGCCTACAAGAAGTCTTTCGGCTTCTCCCTGAAGTCGATCAAGATCAAGGCTCCTTACCTCATCGTACGGTGCGAAGACGAAACCTGGGGATGTCATCGAATGAAGGTGCTTGAGTACTCTGAAGGGACCTTTGACGATGCAGCGGCCGATAGGGTAAAGACGGTCGTTGTCCTATACGAGTTCGTCGACCGGACCGTAAGCTATCGGGACAAAAACGAGAGCCGTCGCGTCGTACAAGTGAGTAGCTACGGTGAACACTTGGTGTACTTCGATGTGGAACAACAGAAGTGTGTGGGCAAAGAGAAGCTGAGGGGACCCAACTTCCCCCGTACCATGAGCGAGTTCAATGCTGTTTTTAATGGAAGCTTGTACGTTGACCCTGATGATATCGAACGTAAGATCAAGTCGCGAGTGAGAGATTGAGTTGGGTGATAGAGCGGGACTCTGCCAAGGACAAGGTAGAGTCCCGTTTGTTTTATGTCTCTGTCTGGGCGTCCCCATACCGGGGGCGCATCCTTCCGAGATCGGTATCCAAACTTAGAGATAACCGGATCCAAAGTGGTTTCCCGCCCCGGAAAACTACTTTCCCGTCACTGAAAATTAGTATTCCGCCCCTGAAAATCAGTTTTCAGGGGCGGAATACCACATTAGATACCGTAGGGAGGAGTTTTGTATCCGGATGTGGTGCAGATATATTCCGATGGAAATGGGATAGCGGAGCCGACTCTTTTTTGACCGGATTGCGTTGCTTTATGCTGCGGAATAGTTTCGTATGTAGATAATTAGGGGTAATTTTGGAGGAGTATAGGCATAGAGATGAGTAGAGTGTCAGAGATATTCGAGCGGGGCAAGCAGTTGGTGAGAGAGAACCGACTGCTCCTTTCCAACATCTCGTACCTTGGTCTCTTCCAGGTACTCCTCTTGGTCCTGCCACTGATTACGTACCCTTACCTCATCCGTGTCGTGGGGGCCGACCTGTATGGTCGGGTGGCGTATGCTCAGGCTGTGGTGGCATTCGTCATCATTGCCGTAAACTTCGGGCTCAACATCCTTGCGACGAAAGACATCTCCGAGCATCGCAATGATCCGGATATGCTGAACAGGATTGTCTCCAAGGTATATGCGATCAAGAGCATCCTCTTCCTCGTGTCGCTCCTTCTGTATCTGGTTTCGATTTATTCCTTTGGATTCTTTGTCGAGAATAGGGTCCTATTCCTTCTTTCGTTCGGCTACTGCCTGCCCGAGTGGCTTCTCCCCGTATGGTACTTTCAGGGGGTGGAGAAGATGAAGTACATGACGCTCGTGGACTCGGTGGCTAAGGTGTTTTTTACCGTCCTCATCTTCTTTGTCGTCTCTCTCCCAGAGCACTTCATCCGTATCCCTATGGTGCAGACGACGGGCGCAATGTCGGGAGCAGCGGTAGGGTTCGTCCTCTTGCTGGGTAAGGAGGGACGCAGGTTTGTGTCCGTATCCCGAAGGGAAGTGGTGGAGTATGCCCGGGAGGCGTTGCCCTTCTTCCTCTCCCGTGTGTCGGTGGTGACGATCAATCAGCTCACGACAATCCTTGTGGGGCGTCTGCTTGGGTATGTCGAAGTGGCGTGGTTCGATATGGCTCGCAAGGTGTTCAATGTGCTGATGATCCCGAGCATGACCGTGACCTCTGCCATCTATCCCCGCATCGCTTACAGTAAAAGTAAGCGCATGGCTCGGGGCTCGATGATCTTCCAGGCCTTGATGGGGGTGGTGATCTATGCGGGGTTGTATGTGTCGACACCGCTTATCATAAAAGTACTTGGGGGAGAGGAGATGCTGCCGGCCCTATCTGCCGTGCGCTTCTATGGACTTATGGTCGTGCTCTGTCACCTGACTTGGTCGGTGGGTACCGCGGTGATGGTACCGATGGGTCTGGCAAGCGAGTTCAACCGTAGCGTACTCTACTCTCTGGTGGTCTATCTCCTCATCAATGCGGTGGTGGTACTGTGCGGACTTTCGTCGCTCAATGCCTTTATCGCTGTCGCACTTATTACGGAAATGTTCCTGCTCTGCTACCGCTTTTTTCACTGTCATAAACATAAAATCTTAGCGTGATGAAGATACCCCAATCCCTCCGTCCTCTATTCCGTTGCTACTATGATGCCAAGTCGGGCCCATTGGCTTGGCTCAGGCGTACGATCTCGGAAGCCAGCCGGAAGCGTCATATCGCTTCCCAAAACCGGCAGCTCCGGAGGTATCATCACGAAATACTGACGGCATTTACCACTGCAATGAGTGAACTGGACCTGCCCTACTGGCTCGACTATGGTACTCTCTTGGGGGTGATAAGGGATGGGGGCTATGTCGATAACGATACGGACCTCGACTTCGGAATGTATCTGCACGACTATACTCCCGAGATAAGCGAGGTGCTGTCCCGCTACGGCTTCAAAGCCGAGTACGACCGCCTGGTAGATGGTGGCGAGACGGCCCGGGAGGCTGTCTACTCCTATAAAGGGGTGCATACCGACATATTCTTCTACAAAGTGGAGGGGGATAGGATGTACACTATGGTGGCGTTCCCCGAAGGTGGGAGGAGCTATGAGGAGATGGTAGCCGCTTACGGGGGAATGAAGGTGTATCGGACGACCCACCCATACATGGGGACGAAGATGATAAGCTACAAAGACCTTGTAATAGCCGTGCCGGAGGATGAGCACCGTTACCTCGTCTCCTGCTACGGTGAGGGATATGCTGTCAAGGACCCCGACTATGACTACGTGACGTTCAGTGCTCCGAACCGAAAGGTGCTGGATGATAAGGTATCGATACTCGTATATAGTGATGGAAACAAGCATGAGTAAGCCGCCGAGACTGTCGGTAATCGTACCGGTATATCGTGTGGAAGAGACGCTCGAGAGGTGTGTGCGAAGCATCCTCGACCAGCCGTTCGATGACCTGGAACTGATCCTGGTCGATGATGGCTCGCCCGATCGTTGTGGGGAGATGTGCGATCTCTTTGCCGCAGAGGACGGAAGAGTGGTCGTCGTGCATAAGGAAAATGGTGGACTTAGCTCGGCACGTAATGCGGGACTTGACCTTGCTCGTGGGAGATTTATCTCGTTTGTGGATAGCGATGACAGGATCTCTCCGGACTTTTATACGACAAATATCGAATCGATGCAGGCAATGTCTGTCGATATGGTCGTCACGAATATCTGCTATGTGAGCGATGATGCTTCGGACAGGTCTCGTTGTCATAGCCAGAGTCCCGTACTCCATAGAGGAGCTCTACGGTGTAGCGAGTACATCTTTTCGAGAGATTTTGTTTCCGTTTGGATGGCTTTGTATGATCGGAAGGTATGGGAAGGGCTTAGGTTTCGCGAAGGGGTACTGTTCGAGGACTCGTTCGTCGCCCCGCACTTGGCGCAATCGCTCTCAAGCATCTACGTATCGGGGCAGGGCACTTACTACTACTACCAGCGTGAAGGGTCTATCATTAACAGTTCATGGACAAGCAAGAAGTCTCGCGACTACTACGACGCTACGCTCTGCATACTCGATTATCTGTGCAGGATAGACGTGGGTCTTTATTCGTATCGTCTGGCGATTGCCCTCGCAGCATTTGCAAGCGATAGATTTGAGTTGCTCTCAGAGCGGGAGAGAGATGCGTACATTGCCCGACTCGGTACCTATCCCGTCACCTGGAAAGGTATACTAAGCCGAGGTGCTCTTGGTATCCGACATCGCCTTTTTCTGATATATACCAAGCTCTTCGGCGTATCGGCGTCGTTGCGCTTGCTTAGAGGTCTACGATAAGACGGTCGGCATCCCTGCTGGCATCTATACGACTGTTGCGTATGATCTCCCATTGCGGTGCGTACTCGCTATGGATGTCTATCTTGAACCTCTCGGCACCGAGCCTGTCAAGAGCCGAAAGTACGCGCCCGATAGTGACTTGCGATGTGTCAATCTTAGGGAGATAGATGGGAGCGTATGGGTCTTTCTCTACGTGATGTACGAGAATGAGATTGGCTCTTGATAGCTTTGCCAACACATTGTTAATAATGACGACGGGGAGATTGCACTCTCTGGCAAGGCGTTCTGCGTCATACGGGAGTGTCTGGTACTTGAAGGCTTTGCAGACCTTCTCCATAATCACAATGGCAATAAGGTCTATGTATCTCCGACTGATATGCTCGCTCTCACCTTTGTATGCATAACGTGCTATGTTCTGAATAGCATAAGTCAACTGCACACCGAAGAGGCAGATCAGCCAGGATAACTGAATAAACAATAAGAGTAGGGGAATGGCAGCAAAACTCCCGTAGATGGCGTTGTATCGACTGACCCATATCTGTCCGGAAATGTATAGAAGCTGGAAGAGTTGGAATGCAGTACCCGAGACGACTCCTGCGATAAGCGCGGCGGAGAAACGCACTTTGGTATTGGGCATGATGCAATAAAGCCCTGTCAGGACAAGTGTCACCACGAGATAAGGTACGGTACGGAGTAGCGTCTCTATCACAGGCGAAAGGCTGATGTCCCCAAAGATGAGCGTACCTTCAAAGGAACTGATGAATACATTTGCGCCTGCGGATGCCGCCATAAGCACAGGAAGGATGATAAATGCCGCAAAGTACCCCAGCAACCTCTTGCTCCATGCTCTCGATTCAGTGATATGCCATATCTCGTTGAACGTATCTTCGACAGTGACCATAAGGCTTATCACCGTGTAAAGAAGTATAAGTACCCCAACAACGATCACCATGCCTCCTTGTATTTGGCTCATGTATCGTTGGACAAATTCCAATGTCGTGGATAACTCTGTCTGATGTGCGGGGAAATAGTTGAAGAGCTGGGTCTGGACAGATTCCTGCATCCCGAAGCCGGCAGCGATACTTAGCAAAATCGCAACGAAAGGAACAAGCGACAGCAACGTAGTGTATGTAAGGGCAGATGCCTTCTGATAGACGTTGAGATTGATAAACTCTGCAATGGAGATGTACACGATCTTGAGTGCCGAGAGTAATCTTCCTTTCATCCCTCCGACTTCTCCGGCTGCAATACGCCACATATCACGAGTGACAAACTTGGTCGCCTTACGGGAGAATTTACTGAACTTCTCTGCAAAGGATAAATCCTCTACCTTTTTTCTCCCTTGCTTCGTCATCTGCCCATTGGCATCCTTATCTCTTCTGTCCATACCCTGTGCATATAAAATAAAAGAAAACAGTAGGGTGTAAGCCGGGTTCTGTTATCCTGTGATACGTATGCAGCACAAGACCTTGTCATTTATCTACTATGCAAGTTGCCCTGCATCTCTAGCGATCTACCCCTCGACATCGGACGAGCAGCCCTACAACGTCGGTATACATGATCTTACAACCCATAATGTGTACTGCGGTCAGTATCGCTACTTCCCCGGTAGGCTCTTACCCTACCTTTTCACCCTTACCATCAGATGGCGGTTCTTTTCTGTTACACTGATACGCCTCACGACGTCTTCCCGTTAGGAAGTATGGTGCTCTGTGTTGCCCGGACTTTCCTCCCGAACGTAACCCTAAGGCTGCGTTCCAGCGACAAGTCTCCTACTGTTTTGTGTACAAATATAGCGAGATTTATTTACCGCTTGATGATCTTTGCGGACTTGATGTAGACAGGTTTCAAGGGCTTGTCTTCAGTGTTCGTCTCCACCTCTTGTATCTTCTCGATCACCTTGAATCCTTTTACCACTTCGCCGAAGACCGTGTATTCGTTATCGAGATGAGGCGTCCCACCCTCGGTCATGTATGTTTTCTTGATTTCGTCTGGAATCTTCGTGTTGTTTTTTTGTTCAGACTTCTGAAGCTCGTACTCAAGATAGTGCTTCCCCACCACAATATAGAAATGAAATGAACTGGATCTGCGCTCCGGGTTTACCTCGTTAGAGGTACGGGCTGCTGCAAGCATCCCTCTTTTATGGTACAGCTTGGGGTACAAAATCTCTGCGGGAAGCGTTTCGCTGTATTTTTGTTCCAATTCTGCTTCGGTTTCTTCCGTACCATTGAGTGTATTTCCCCCGGCCTGAACCATAAAGTTCTTGATAACTCTATGGAAGAGGACGTTATCGTAAGCGTTCTGCTCTACGAGGCGAATGAAGTTGTCTCTATGTATAGGCGTTTCATTGAATAGTTTTACGACAAAAGTTCCTTTATTAGTTTTGATCTCAACAAGGGTTGTCCCCTCGGAGGAGATAGATTGTGCTACGACAGAAAACGATACAAAGAGTAGCATTGTTGTGAATAAGAGTACTTTCTTCATCGTGATATGTTTCTTGTTAAACGGTTAGACCTGAGATTTTTGATAGGATGATGGCGGCACTGATCCCGACATTGAGCGATTCCGTAGTCGTTGTTGGGGCCGGAGGGATGGCGTAGAAGTCAGTGCAAACTCTGGAAAGTGCCTCCGATATGCCGTGCCCTTCATTACCGAAGAGTATGCACACTCGCTCCTTCGGATTGGGAATAGGTGCACTTTTAATTGGCAGCCCTTCCATCTTTGTCCCTATGATTTTATCGAAATGCCTGGGTAGGAAATCGAGCAGATCTACTCCTTCGTGTACTTTGACCGAGCCAAGTGCACCGGCAGTTGCCTGAATGACTTTATTGTTGTATATATCTACGCAACCGTTTCCGCAGATAAGATGGGGTATCCCAAGCCAATCACACAAGCGAATGATCGTACCCATATTCCCGGGATTTTGTATTGCGTCAAGTGCGACTGCTATACCTTGTAAGTCTTCCGATGGCAACACTGCCGGAGGAATCCTATATACGGCTATTGCATCTCTACTGCATTCCAGCGAAGAGATGCGGTCGAATGTACGGGCATCTGCGATTCGCACTTTACTTTTGTCGGGTACATTTAATGTATTCAATAGCATCTCAGAGGAGACTATCAGCAGTGAAAGTTCGAAGAATCCCGAGATCTCCTTAACAACTTTAGCTCCTTCGGCAACAAAGAGTCCGTGAGCCTCCCTTTGCTTCTTTCGGTTGAGAGAAGCCACAAGTTTGAGTTCCGATTGAGACAAAGCACGTACCATATTATATATATCTATATTGAGTCGAAGTGTTTATCCCACCACTCTTGCACTGCCATCATATTAGGTAGGACAATATCTGCACCATTTGTATACAGTGTTGTACCAGGAATGGGCCCTGTTGTTACGGCGATGACATAGGCATCTGCGTCTGAAGCCGAACGTACTCCGTATGGCGCATTCTCAACCACTATGCAACGTTCGGGTTTAGTCCCGAATAGCTCCATGCCCTTGCTGTAAGGTTCGGGATGAGGTTTCCCATGTCGACAGTCATCAGCCGTGATTATATGTTCGTTACTTATATACTCTGAGAAGTACTTTTCTATGCGCCCCAACGCATTTTGTCGGGAACTCCCGGTTACTACTCCCACTTTTCTGTTGCGTTTCTTCAGATACTTGATGAGAGAGAGTATATTGGGTATTAGTTTGATTTCTGTTTCGGTGCTGAAAAGAGTCGTTTTGTAGTTGTATATTTCTTCAATCAGGGAAGATGGAGCTTCCTTACCGTGTTGGCGTCTGTATAGATGTGCTACGGTATCTATCCCTTTTTGTCCTTCGTAGAGGTAGAACTCTTCCTTTGTCGCTTCCAGTCCGTATCTTACGGCTGTCTGGTACCAAGAGACAGCGTGAGCAGGCATCGTGTCGAAAAGTACGCCATCCATATCAAAGAGTATTACCTCCGGTTCACTTGTTGGTATCGTTTTCATCGACTTACCCTCCCGGCTGTTATAAATGTTTTGGTATAGTATGGCTCACTGAGATTGGATATTATCACTCCGTGTTGCGTAGAGGCGTGCACGAAAAGATTATTTTGCAGGTACACTCCTACGTGAGAAGCTCCGCCACCTGTTCGGTTGTTGATGTTGAAGAAGACCAAGTCGCCTTCCTTCATATCGCTTTTATTAATTGGACGGCTCTGCAACATCATATCGTGAGAGGAGGTGCGCCCGAGGTTTTTACCGTACACTTGGTTGTATAGTTGGTACACAAAGCCCGAGCAGTCCGTCCCTTTCATGGTGAAAGCCCCGAACCTGTACGGTACTCCTACCCAGTCGGCGACAAAGGCGTATAGACCGAGATCGTTGTCAATAGTGATAGGTAATTTCAACTTCTTAGATAAGTCCGTAGCAAGTTCCCGCATCCCGATCTCCTTTTCTGCCGGAAAGAATATATGGTTTGTCGGAACCTTATTGACTCTGCACGAAGAGCTTCCCATCAGAAGGATGGTAAAGATGAGGATATTTACCTTTCGTTTCACGACTAGTTATGGCTCAAAGTACAATGGCGATGTCTCTTCTTTTTTCAAAGTCACGAGACATCGCCATTGCGTTTTTATTTTACCCGGTTCTTCTTTCGGATCTCCGATTTAAGAAGCCTGAATAGAGACAAATGAGCGGTCGTCTCTTTTGCGAGAGAATACTACCACTCCATCGGTAAGAGCGTAAAGAGTGTGATCTTTACCCATACCAACGTTCTCACCCGGATGGTGCTGAGTACCGCGTTGGCGTACGAGGATGTTGCCTGCTTTTACTATTTCACCACCATATTTTTTGACACCGAGTCTCTTGCTGTGCGACTCGCGACCGTTCTTCGAACTACCAACACCTTTTTTATGTGCCATGATTTCTGCTCTTTAATAGTGAATAAATCAACCTACAATCTCCTTAACGGCAATTCTCGTGAACTGCTGACGGTGACCATTTAGCTTACGATAGCCCTTCCTACGTTTCTTATGAAAGATGAGCACTTTATCACCCTTCACGATAGGATCAAGGACTTCGCAGACAACTTTAGCACCTGTGATGACCGGCGAACCCACGGTGATCGAACCATTGTCTAGAAGAAGTACTCTGTCGAATTCGACAGTGTCGCCCTGAGCTACATTTTTGATGTGGTGGACAAATAGCTTCTGTCCGTTCTCGACCTTGAACTGTTGGCCTTGAATCTCTACGATTCCGTACATAATAAAAATAACCTTTTATCTGTTAGTACCCTTCGGGTGAGCAATCTTTGTTGCTTCTTTTCTGACCCGGTTAGGAATAATCTCCGCAAAGATAGTAATTTATCTCTGATATCCAATGCGTCTTCTTTCGGTTTTTACGCCTTAGAGGGTTTGTCCTCTGCGGGAGAGGTGTGCGACTCAGTCGTATCTGTTACCGGCCGAGACGTATTCTCTCCCGAGTCCGAAGCAGATGCTTCCGGCTCCGAAGCTATCTCCATCAACTCCTCCGTGCGGGACTTCCAAGGGCGTTTGCCAAGTATGCGTTCCACATCATCGGTATAGATGACTTCCTTTTCAAAGAGGAGGTCTGCCATTTCTTTGTGTCCTTCGGAGTGAAGGGTCAGGATCTCTTTGGCACGAGTATACTGCTCGTTGATGATGCGTAGCACTTCTTCATCTATGCGTCGTGCAGTCTCTTCGCTGAAAGGTTTGGTAAATCCGTAGTCTCCTTGAGGATCCTGGTAGTTGATGTTCGGCAGTTCGTCACTCATCCCGAAGTATGTCACCATGGCTTGGGCCATACGTGTGGCGCGCTGGAGGTCGTTGGCTGCACCTGTGGAGATGCGTCCGAGGCGCACCTCCTCGGCAGCTCGCCCTGCGAGGATGGCGCACATCTCATCGAGGAGTTGCTGAGTCGTGGTGATCTGTCGCTCTTCGGGCAGGTACCATGCCGCACCGAGTGCACGACCACGTGGTACTATGGTCACCTTGATAAGTGGGTTGGCATACTCAAGCATCCAAGAGACTGTGGCGTGCCCTGCCTCATGTACGGCAATGGCTTTCTTCTCTTCCGCGGTCGTTATCTTGGTTTTCTTTTCAAGCCCCCCTATGATACGATCGATAGCACTCATAAAGTCGGAGCGTTGTATCGCACTCTTACCTCCACGGGCCGCTATGAGGGCCGCTTCGTTACATACGTTGGCAATGTCCGCACCCGAGAAGCCCGGTGTCTGTCTCGCCAGGAGGTCTATATCGACCGTGTCGTCCATCTTGAGGCGACGCATATGTACCTTGAATATATCCACACGCTCGTTGAGGTCGGGCAGGTCTACCTGTATCTGTCTGTCGAACCGTCCCGCTCTCAGCAACGCTTTGTCGAGGATGTCCACCCGATTGGTGGCAGCAAGTATAATGACTCCGCTGTTGGTATCGAACCCATCCATCTCTGTAAGCAACTGGTTGAGCGTATTCTCTCTTTCGTCATTCCCTCCGAAGCCAGCGTTTTTCCCCCGAGCACGTCCTACGGCATCTATCTCGTCGATGAAGACTATGCAGGGAGCTTTTTCCTTGGCTTTCTTGAAGAGGTCACGTACACGCGAAGCACCCACACCGACGAACATCTCCACGAAGTCAGACCCCGAGAGGGAAAAGAATGGCACATCCGCTTCCCCGGCTACGGCTTTGGCAAGCAGGGTCTTCCCGGTCCCCGGAGGACCTACGAGGAGTGCGCCCTTGGGGATCTTCCCACCGAGCTGTGTGTATATCGAGGGTTCGCGGAGGAAGTGTACTATCTCCTCCACCTCCTGCTTCGCGCCGCTCAGCCCGGCGACATCCTTGAAGGTCACCTTCACTTTGTTTTCCTTATCGAAGAGTTGTGCCTTAGACTTACCGACATTAAAGACTCCGCCAGCACCACCTCCGGCACCTCCGCTCGACATCCTCCGCATCATCCATATCCAGAATCCTATCAGGAGGGCAAAGGGCAACACGTTGATCAGGAACGTAAATAGCGTATCCTTGCTGTTGTCGTACGAGACCACTGCGGTGATTTTCTCCTCACGCTCCATGAGCTTCTGGTATAGGTCGTTGAACGCTATCGCACCCGGTATCTCCGCAGTTATGCTTATGCGGTTGAGGAGACTCTTTCGGCTGTTGCTGCTTTCCCCTATGCCGTACTTCGACAGTCCCTGTTCGTGCCCCTCCTTTACCTCAGCTATGACCACTCCCTTTGCGGTTAAGACGGTAATCTTGGCGAATGTGTCATCCTCCATCATCTGCTGGAACTTGCTCCACTCTACGTTCTTCTGCTCCGAACCTGACGGAAAGAGGAGGATACTGCCGATAACGATCAGCATGATGAGATAGACCCAGCCGAAGCCAAACCTCGGCATCCCTCTCCTGGGTTGCGGGTTGGGGGTGTTGTTATTCTGTTGCTCCATAAATCAATCTTTCTTACAATGTTGCTGAGAGAGCGTTTACTCGTCGTCCAAGCGTTCAAGTATGGCGTCGTCCCACAGCTGTTCGATCTTGTAGAACTCCCGCAACTCCGGCACGAAGATATGCACGATCACATCCACATAGTCGAGAGCTACCCACTCTCCGTTCCCGGTATGGGTGTAGAGGGGTTTGTCCGAAGTGCGTATCCGTACTGTATCCACGACAGAGTCGTATATGGCATCTACTTGTATAGGAGTATTACCTTGCGTTATGACCATATAGGAGCATACTGCATCATCTATATTAGACATATCGAGGATAGCTATTTGCTTACCTTTCTTCTCTCTGATCCCTTCGACGATACTGTCGAGGAGAGCTTTGGGGTTGTAGTGCTTCAATGTTTTCAACTTTTATATATGTTCTAAGTGAGTTATGCTGTTTACCTTTTTCCGTAAAGGGCCAAAATCTCCGCAAAGATAGTTACTTTCGCTCACTCTATTACAATCAAATAGCGTGCCATGCCGGGCGGTCTCGGTGACATTATATGTCAGGATAAGAACAACTCTCCGCCTCAAAGAGTTCACGTCCCCGTACAAGAATTCAGAATATCC
>JBHBLB010000074.1:0-10730 GCA_041791495.1 Porphyromonas sp. | reverse complement strand
TAAGAGGCGGCGTGCTTCTCAACACACTTCTGTAGGTAGTGATAAGGTCAAAATTCCTTTGGTCTCTGTACTGTGAAAAACTTCCTTTTGCCTTCATTGTCAGCCCTTTGGTTTATTATAAAGTTACATAGGGCCGGTTAATAAATATGGTTATGCCGTAGATCGGGTTGCCTATATTTGTGGTGTAACATATATCACAATAATAAATATGGAAGAAGCAGTAAATAAAAACGCTGTAACAGAGGATGTTATAGATTATCGCGGTAAACTTCGTGAGCGATATGGAGCGAAGTATCCGGATAAAAGTTATGATGATGATGATGCTATTGTACGACAAGCGTACGAGGATTACGAGGAATACGATAGTGAGATGGAGGCGTACCGTGGCAGAGAAAATGCGCTCTCGGAGATGCTTGCCACTAACCCCAAGAGCGCAAATTTCCTCATCTCGATGAAGGACGGCAAAGATCCTGTCGTCGCTCTTATTGAAGAATTCGGGGATGAATTCAAGGAGGCTCTCGATGACCCATCGAAACTCGAAGAGATTGCGGCCGCCCATCAAAAATTTCTCGATCGTGTGGCTACTGACAAGAAGTACGAGGAAGAATATAATCGTAACCTTGAGCAATCGCTGAAAGATTTAGATGAGTTTGTAACATCTGAAGGGATTGAAGATGACAAGATAGAAGAAGGGATGACTCTTCTAAAGGATATCGTATCAGAGTATGTGCTCGGGAAGATAACGCCTGACACACTCAAAATCATCTTCAGGGCCATAAGCTATGAGAATGACATTGAAAATGCTGAAAAGGTTGCAGAGGTAAGGGGAAGGAACGCCAAGATAGAGACCCTCAAAAAGGATAATGTCAAGGGCGATGGTATCCCGTCAGGTATTGGTGGAGGTGCGGTTCCCCCTCCCACAAAGAGAGAAGAAAAAGACCTCGGAGCCCTGAATAAGTTTGGCGGTGGAAATATCTGGGGCAAAGGGAAAAATAAATAAGCACTTATTGTTTAATTAAAAACGAATTAAAATGAAAAATGTAAGAATTTTACACTGGCTCACGGGGGTATTCCTCGGAGTATTGGCTCTCCTGTTCGGTGGTACGGATGGTGTCCTAATGGCGAATGCCATGCCTATGGAAGGCGGTGGTGTCACATCATCAGGAGGACCGGACGGCACCGGAGGGATCGCCACTGAAACGCAAGGCAGGGCGGATGGCGATGAAGATATGTACTCAAAGGAGATTGACGCCAAGATCGTCAAGATCCGCCCCATGTCTACCCCGGTCGACACTATTTCACGTTATGCCAACAGTGAGAAAACCGGCAGCTTTGAAGTGAAGTATTATTCGTCCGGGACCCGACCTATGACAACGACACTCACACAGAGAGTCGAACAGCAGTCGTCAGGCACTAATACGGTACTTCATGTTGCAGACCCTACCATCTTCACTCTGGATGACACCATCAGGGTTGTTGGGGTGAAGGGGATCACTAACCATAAAGGCACCCCGTTTTCTTCTTCCGACCCTCGCACCCCAGATCTCGTTCTCTGCGTATGTGGCACTCAGCCTGAAACGGGGATGCCATTGGTTTATGCAGTGAATGGTCGTGTCTCTAACGGTCAGCCTATCTGGCTGCCTGAAATTCAGCAAGACACTGTTCTTGTACGAATGGGTAAGGCGTGTGGGCAATTGGATGTTCAGACGGGCTGCTTCAATAACCTTCCTACGGAAGTTCAGTACTGCCAGAACTTCATGATACAAATAGAGCAACCTACTTTTGATAAACTGGCTAAGAAGGAGGTAAATTGGAACTTCTCAGACCTCGAACAGGATGGCATCTACGACATGAAGGTCGCTATGGAAGGGTCCTTCCTATTCGGTTCTAAAGGTGTTATTCAGCATCCTACAAAGCAGAATATGAGTACTTGGTTCACCGGTGGTATTTGGAATGTGCCGAGTAAGGATATCCAGATCGGGAAGTATGATTCTCAGAAAAAGAGTGTTGTCGTGACCGATGACGATCTTGTGGATATCACGAAGTCTCTATTTGTCGGGAATGGGTCAGGAGAGAAGAAGATCATCATAGCAGGCAGTGAGGTCGTATCGGCATTGTCTAAGATCAAGTCAGAAAAGTTCAGACTGAAGGAGTCTGTCGAATACTGGGATATCAAGTTCCGTGGGTTTGAAACGGAGTTTGGAGATGTCTATGTAATACACCACGAGCTCTTTGACCTTAATAAAATGAGCGATAAGGCGTTTGCTCTTGATCCTACTTATCTAAGCAAGAGGATACATTTGTCTTGGGCAAGAAACATTCTTGACCTCAAGAAGGCAGGGGTCCGCAATACCGATGCCGTAGTCATTCAGGAGGTATGCTGTCTTATCCTACGAAACCCGGCAGCGCATGCACGTATGTTCCTCGCCAAATCGGCATGACATAAATTTTTGAGTGAGTTTTAGTATTTAACCTGTATGGGGCGAGGTTGTGTATAGGTAGCCTCGTCCCATATTTTAGAAATATTCATTATGCTAAGAAGCCATTTTATCCCTTTGTGCTTCTCAATCAGTACCAATGCTTCCGGTTCGACTTTTATACTATATAGTTTGTGTGTTTTCGCTCGATGATACTCGATTCGACCGTCTGGAGTTATCTCTTGAAGATGTACTAAATCGACAACATTTATTCCTATTAACATAAAAATGAGCGCAAAATAGTCTCTATATACTTCGAGGTTTGGATCAATCTCACAGCACAAAAATTGCCTCAGATCTTCTATCTTTAATGCTCTTTTCTTTGTTTCAATAGTCTTTATTTCAAACTTATGAAATGGATAGTGAGATGTTATGCCGTCATCGATTGCATCGTTAAATACGGCTCTGATATTTCGAAAGTGTATTGCTAGTGGTTTAGTGATTTTGCAGTTTTAGCAAGATGCGTGTCAAATCTATATAACCATGATTTTGTTATATCCTCAAAAGTCCTTTCCGAGCACGGGTTATGTACAATTTTATCGGATATGTCCCATCTTTTTTCTCCCGGCGAGAGTCAAGTATCAATTTAATGTTTACCATAGTCAGTTTATTTGCGGGAAATTTGCGGATTTTCTCCCCTAAATTACACCATTTTCGCCCAAATTCCCCCTTAAAAAACCTTTATATCTCCTCTGTAAAGCAAAAGAAAAGACTTGGGTATATTAGCTAAGTGCCTATATATCAAGTCTTTTCTCTTCTGTGATCAGGCTGGGATTCGAACCCAGGACCCACAGCTTAGAAGGCTGTTGCTCTATCCAGCTGAGCTACCCGACCATCCTTAATTTCGCCACAAAGGTAGTAATAAAATCTCTATTAGGGTATACTTGCTTCGACAAATTGCGTGCAATGCTCTTACAGTATAGAGTATATGATGTGGTAGCGATAGTACTTGGGGTCGTGTAAAGAGGAAAAAATCATTACAATAGTGATTGCATAAAGGCAGGAAAGTGCATACCTTTGCGGCACCAAATCAAGATGTATAGCCATTTGATGGATTGGGATTGTAGGGGTAGTGATCTAAGAACTAATGATTGTCTCTCAAAGAGTGTAGGTGTATGCACGTAATCTCTTGAGGAGAGTTACTATTACCTTGATCCTAATGAGCAAATCTATAACATCATACTACTAACTAAAACCATACAATCATAAGTGTTACAAGCATTGTTGATGATGAGAGTCTTGCAATCTCACAAAGGAGAGATGCCACATCCCTGAAGCATTGGGGATCTAAGATTGATGATAAAGGAGGGACATAGTGGCACGGTGTGCCCTTTCAACAGCATGTCACACTGGGTACAGTCAATAGAGAAACAGACAATAATATCAATCACCAAAACTAAACTATATGCAGTACATTATTATTACATTTATCGCATTCTTTTCACTTCGCTTGATCTCCTTGTCTTATTCTATCCGAAATGAGAAATCTCTCCTGAAAAGGGGCGCAATACAGTATGGAAAGCGAAACTCACTTCTGCTTACTTTAGCGCATATTGCCTATTATTTCTTTGCACTTTATGAGGCTTATATTTCTGGAACAGGGTTCAATACCTTGTCTATTATAGGAGTCGCTGTGATGACATTTGCTTATGCAATGCTTTTCTACGTTATTTACAAACTGAGGGATATTTGGACGGTCAAGCTGTATATTGTACCTAACCAACGAATAGAGAAGAGCTTCTTGTTCAGGACAGTACGTCATCCTAATTATTATCTAAATATTATCCCGGAGCTCATAGGTGTAGCTTTGTTATGTAATGCATGGACTACTCTTTGTGTAGGTCTCCCTATATACCTGAGTCTGCTTATAGTCCGCATCCTCCAAGAGGAAAAAGCAATGAACGGACTATGGAATACATAATCTCGAGTAAATAAAAAGAGTCGCCATATTTGGCGACTCTTTTTATTTATGCTGACTCTTTATATAGACTCACATTTGTTTATTCATAAGTAGTCAAACAGAATTATTACTACCGGATAAAGATAAATGCGTCTATTTACTGTTCAAAGTGATACTCTATGTGAGATATAGACTTATTTATCAGTTGGATTCATTGCTATGTATAGGGTATGGGATGTGAAATCGAGTGTTTAGTTTTAGCTCTTATGTGAGATCTTTGGGTCTAGAATTTGGGAAATAGAGACATGCGGATTCTTTATGTCCGTCCTAATGAGTGTACTCTCTCGACTGGCCACCTCTTTAGGGTCACAACGCAGATTAGGTAAAGTCGAAAGACTTTACCGGTAATCGAGAGAGACTTTACCGATAAAGGCTTTCGACTTTACCTAATCTTTTTTATCCTCTTGCCGCAAGTGATAACGTAATATGTAAAGGGATGAATTTCAAAGTATTGTTTCCTATCCTTTTGGATAATGGGTTCTTTATATACGCTTCTTGCCGATAGAGCATACACTTTGATAGATCTGTGAGATGCTCATTCTCCTCTCGTGAGAGGATGGGCGAGAAGGATGAAGTAAAAACTGCATATCTTCACACTATGTTAGGTGTGAAGGTATGCAGTTTCTGCGGAATGATACGAAGGGGCGAACGCTATGTGTTCGCCTCGAATCTTCGGAACGAATGCAACCTCTCTTCGGACTTATCTATGATCGATTGCATCCCTGTGCTAAGCTTATGAGATCAGATGCTGTACGACAGTCCAAATAGGAGTGTATTGACTCCTACGGCTGTTGTGTTGTCCAATCTATACGCCACATCGGCTTTTACACCCTTGAAGTGTGCACCAACCCCAAATCCTAAGTGATTCTTTCCCTTGTGATCGAGATCGTACCCGGCACGAAGGGAGATCAGGTGCTTGAACGTGTACTCGCATCCGAGGCCTGCCACAAAGAGTTTAGCTCCGATGGGAAGGAAAAATTGCCGTCCTCCGATCGCGAAAGTTATATCGTGGCTTGATACCGGTGTGATACGGAGGGATACACCCTCGGATACGGATGCCGGCAATGCATACTTACGTCCGTCACCGTAATTGATGGGGATACCAATGTCTTGCACCTTAAGAGTCGCGTGTAATAGCGAGGGCATCCCTGAGATAGAGAAGCCTTGTCTATAACTTGCTCCTGCGGAGAAGCTCGATGTTATGGCCTTATTCCTCTGGTTGCTGGATATAAAGCTCCCTGAGGCGAATAGAGAGATGCGATCGGATAGCTGGTAGGCATAGCCCAAGTCGAGAGTATAGTCTACAGGAGTCGTTACCTTCTTCCCTTCGGTCAGATTCTCCCCGACATCGGGAATGGACAACCCACCGAGGTGACGGACACCGCCAAACACAGCATGGCGTCCCGAGAGTTGGTATGCTATCGAAGCATTGAGCTGTCGTAACGTCCCGGAGGTCCCTTCACTCTTGATGTCATAGAGCTCGATAGAGGTATCCACACTTAACCGATCCCCCTTGAATAGAAATGCCCCGGGGTTGGTATAAAGATACATACGATCGATCTCACCGAGTGAGACATTGCCGATAGCTGCGGTACGGACATCGGGATTGCTTTCGAGTATAGGTAGTGTGCGACTGTTCTGTGCCAAGAGGGTTGAACTCCCTACAATGCTGATTGCCAGTACAGCCATTAGATAAGACTTTCTCATCATAATAACTTCTTATAGTTTAACAAATGTCCGTTTATAGTTGCCTTTTTCCGTCAGTATCGTAAGATTGTATGTCCCAGGGACAATATTTCTTACATCAATGCGCCCAACATAGTTATCATTTGGGGTTACTACTTTCTTGAGTACTTCTTCTCCCCTTATGTTAGTTACGATGAAGGTTGCCTTCTTAAGATTCATATTGAGGAGGGCATTCAGATACTTCTTTGTCGGGATAGGGTATATGACATACGCAGGGGAGTTGCTATTCTCCACGACTCGTACATCAAATGAGTACTTGTAAGTATTCATCTGGTCCTTTACTTCTATTGTAATAGATGCAATACCGGCCCCAATCCCTTTAAGAATTAGATTATTCGTATTGTCAATCTCGACTGTGGCAATACTGGTGTCATCACTTTTGGCTGTGTAAGCAACATCTATTCCGGCGATGAATGAGAACTTATCTTCCAAAGAGATTGATAGAGGACTATCATTTTTCCCTATTATTACATTCCCGAAATCGGCTACTAAGCGAGGAGCTTCATATTTAAGATGTTGAAAATTTATGGTGTAGGTCGTCTTCTTTTCCAACTCATCGATCAGTGTGATGTTAAAGCTGTGCTTGCCTAAAGACATACTGGGACGGATGATGACCGTAAGCTGATCTTCCTCTCTGATGACTCGGACTCCATCCATATCTCCACCGGTAGTGTGGGTCCAGGAGTGTCCATCTTTATCGCTTACCGGTAGCACAAATCGTATCTCACTTCTATTGAGCAGTGTCAATTCTTTTGTAGGTAATCCCTCTGTAACTACCGGAGCATTGTTATATCTTGTCTTGACGGTTTGGAATACAGGTTCGGATTTGAGTCCCCATCTATCTACAGCTTGGATAGCTATGTAATATGTTGTATTGTCCGTAAGCCATTTGACTTGATACGAGATCTGCTCTCCTACACTTTGACCGTTGGCACGAATCACAATCGGCTTAGTGGATTGATAGTTGCTTGCAGTTAATTCATTAGTGCTACGATACAGCAAGTAGTGGTCTGCGATCCCAAGTATGGCATCTTCGTCTGCAGATACATCCCAAGTACAGGATACTTCGGTAAAGTCCGAAGTAAGGCTTATATTTTCGGGTTTCGTGGGCTTTTTGCCCTTGTTTTCTTCAAGAGCGACAGCCGCGTCAATATAACCTACTCCTACTTTATCTTGGTATTCTGGATTGTAGTAATTAATATCGTATGGTCTCAGAGACGAAAGAATTCGCTTCTTCAAATCGTCATTTGTATAGCCGGGGCCTCCAAACTTGGAAAGGACCAATGCTGCTATCCCCGAAACGTGTGGGCAAGCCATAGATGTCCCTTCAAAAAAAGCGTACCCACTCGGTGATATAGACTTCGGTACTGTACTTAGAACCCCACCGAGATTACCGTGTCGAGTAATGTCGCCACCAGGAGCCATAATCGATACCCACGTACCTCTATCGGAGTAAGAAGCCTTAGAGAAATCCCATGCCATGGCAGCAACAGAGATACATTCGCTATATGCACCTGGCCATGAGTCGTACTCGGCACCAGAGTTGCCTGCTGCAAAGATAACGACTCCTCCTTTCATCGGAGAGTCACTTCTCTGGTTGCCGTCCTTGTCTTTCCCGGCATATTTAATGAAGTAGTCGATAGCCTCTTTATCTTTTTGTGGCAAGGAGACAGGTCCGGGATAGCTATATCCCCAGGAGTTTTGACTGATGACTGCGCCATTGTCTGCCCCGAACTTTATACCCAGAGCTCCTCCTCCGATACTTCTTTCGCCTTTCTTCCCGAATATTTGAGCATTTATAAGACGAATACCGCTATTGGGAGTCCCATCACCACCGGCTACCCCACTGACACCTATGCCATTATTGTTGATTGCTGCTACGGTCCCGGCTACGTGCGTCCCGTGTCCGTCAATATCTGGGTAAATAGAGTCTCCTACGATTACATCCCCCTTGAGGATGTAGTTGATGCTCTTGTCATACAGTACCATCCCTTGCAGATCTTCATGGCTTGGATCAATCCCTCCGTCTACGACGCAGACAATTACATTCGGTTTCCCTGTCTCAATTTCCCATGCCCTGAACAGATTGACGTCAGCACTCTTTCTTGAAGACCCTGATATTATTCCTGTATTATGATAGTGCCATTGTCTGGGCAAGAGTGGATCGTTGAAGAACATTGTCTGTGGTCGAGGATCAAACCCTTCGGATCTTAGTGAAACTGCCGGAGCCATCTTTATTTCCGGGCTTGAGATTTCATAATCCAACTCGACATACTCGAACTCTTTATGATTGGCAAACATTGTTGCCATTTCCGTGATGTTTTGGGTTTCGTCCAAGAATACTACCATCCATCTGTGCAACCCTTCAGCTCGCGTTCGTTCTTCGAACTCGCCAGCATGGGGGAAGAGTCTTGTCATCTTGGTGACTTTGGCCTTATTGAATGTACTTTGGAGTGGAGTAGGGACGCTACGTAAAGAGATGTCTCCGTTATTGACGGTTTTTATCTCTTGCATAGCATCATCTCTCAACTTTACATATAGTATGCCGGGGGTAGCTCCGTTACTGGAGATGTTTTGTGTTGCATTGCGCGTTATTTGCTGTTGGCTATTAGTATCAGTATCATTAAGATCTAACTGCCGATCACTACTGCACGACCATAGAAGAGGTATAGTCATTGATAGTGCTATTGGGAGAAATTTTTTCATAATGATTATTACTGTTTTGACGTGTAATACGTATGAAATATCCTATCAGAAAGTAGAAGAGTCCCTATATGATCTATCATCTTAATAGGGACTCTTCTTCCCATTTGCTAGCGGTATGGATTAGTCTTTAATGACAAATGGATTATTGGCGACACTATTGGGGACAACAGTTGTTCCGCTTTCTGTGAATTCGTGATAGTAAGCTAAGTGCAAACATTCGGCACCTTCAAATACATTTGAGAAGCGAACACGTCCAAAGTAAAGCCCCAGAGTCTTAGTACTGTTTATCTGTTTCTTGTATATGAAATAGTTGCCTTGGATTCCTGAAAATACAAAACCATTGGCTTTCAGTAGAGCAGCGAATTCGTCGGTGACACGCCAGCTATTACCATCCTTCCATACTCCTAAAGAAGCAATAGTATAGTAGAAGTCTACCTCAGATACTGATTGTAGTTGTTCAGGGGTTGGTTTGACGACCTTTCCATTGACGCGCTTATCTCTATAGAACCAATAACCACGCTGTCCTTCCTCTTTTCCGTACTTATTTGTAATAAATACTCTAAATCCGGCTTGAGTCATATCTACAGGTCCATTTATATCCAAGGTTGGGTCATATACAGAACCCAAAGAAGCTTCGTGTGCTATTACATCTGCCACTTTCTTTGAATAGTTGTCGAGCAGGTCTATTACCCCTTTAGCACCATAAGGCATAGAGTCAAATGTTTCGTACTTTTCTGTCTGTTTGGTTTCGAATACGAAAGAAACCAGAAGAGTATTTATTTTCGGATTATTTTGGATCGTAACCACTGAGTATGTTTTGGGGTTTTCATAGACGATCAGACCTTTTACCGAGCGATCTTAATTCTTTATAAATCCGTTCTCTTTCAGGAACTCTTGGTATTCATCTAACTCTTTTGGAGTTTCTTGATTTGGGTTATATATGATGTCAGTAGTGGCTTTGTCGTAGCGAACATAGCCTTCCTTTTCTACATGGTACTTTATCTCAGGCATTGCTTCACTTGTAGAGTAGAAAATAAATGAACCGGAAACATAAATCAGCCCCGCATCGTATGGTTCAGAAAGGATCTTGATGACACTGCCACGTCCTTGTTCGAAGATGACGAGTTGGCGGAGATCGAGAGTAAGGTTCATGTATGGGAGCAAATACTTAGTTTTCCCCGGCTGAGTTATCACTATTTCTTTGATGTCACCGTTTGAAGTCCTGGCAAAGATACTACCCTTGCGTGTTTCGAAAGAATTATTGGCTGTTGCCTCAAATATGATAAGCGATGATGTTTTAGTTACTGTGAGCCAAGCTGTAACGTCGTTGTCGATCTCTTCAAGATCCCATGAGTCTGAGCTTCCTATTACGGATACAAATTTTAATCCGCCGACTTTAGGCATCGTTATCGATGTTGGAGATAAGTCGAAATTGATAGTAGTTGCTTCAGCTTGTGTTACTTCAATTTTTTCATTAGCTGTTCCTGCAAATACTACGACTGCACCTGTGCGGGGCTCTCCTTTTGGGTTTTCTTTGGCAACAATGTTTAGTTTGCCGCTCTTTGTCTTTGTCGCCGATAGCCAGTCTGCTCCATGTATGACGTAGACACTCCATTTGTCTTGATTGCTATCGATGGAGACTGTTTCTTCTCCTCCAGTGTTTGCGAATGCAAGAGCATTCTTACTGATCTCGAGAGTTGCTTCTTCTGGCTCCAATGCTTGATTGCTACATGCCATTAAGGTCATAAATGACAAAATCAGAAGCAGTAAAGTGCTAATGTTCTTTTTCATACTGTTGTAGATAATTTGATGGTTAATAAAATAGTTAGTGTATTGTGTGT
>JBHBLB010000073.1:0-6605 GCA_041791495.1 Porphyromonas sp. | reverse complement strand
CTACTACTTCGCTATCTTGATGCTCGGGATGGTAGTAGCCTGGGGCGTAGATGCGTATAAGAACAATGAGTGGAAGCATTTCGGGAAAGCTCTCACCGCAGTACTTTGCGCCGGACTTGTGGGTGTGGCAATCAATGTGACCAATCTCTATCACACCTACAACTACTCGTACGAGACAATGCGTGGGGGAAGTGAGCTGACTACGCAGGCTTCGGGCGAAGCGGTAAACCAAAAAGGACTCGACAAAGAGTATATAACTCAGTGGAGCTATGGGATAGATGAGATGCTTACATTTCTTATCCCAGACGCTAAAGGCGGGTTTACTTCACATATAGGTGCGGACGAGGACGCCCTCTCTGTGGCAAAACATCCTCAAGGGAGAGCGTTCGTGGCACAACAAAACCGGTACTGGGGCGATCAGCCTTTCACTGCCGGGCCCGTCTATGTCGGAGCTTTTGTGCTGGCTTTGGCGTTCTTTGGATTTCTTGTAAGTAAAGGACCGATGAAGTGGGCCATAGGGGCTGTTACACTTCTTACGGTGATGCTGTCGTGGGGACACAATATGATGTGGCTCACAAGCCTATTTATAGACTATGTCCCCCTATACAATAAGTTCAGGACAGTATCATCTATCCTTGTCGTTGCGGAAATGACGATCCCCTTATTTGCTATCTGGGGTCTGTATGCTATATGCCGAGACCCGGAAGTGCTGGTAAAAAGGAAGGGAGCTATGGTTGCATCTGTCACTCTTACGGGAGGTGTTGCCCTTCTTATGTGGCTTGTGCCTTCATTGGGTGGGGGCTTCTTGAGCGACATGGAACGTTCGGCATTTGCATCTTATACGGCACAGCAGCCTGAAGTTGGGATCCTTGTCCAAGATCTTGAGAATGTGAGGGCGGAGATATTCAAGTCCGATGCTCTCCGTAGCCTGGTGATCATCCTCTCAGGCTGTGCCATCGTGGCTCTATTCTACTTTAAGAAAGTAAACAGCAACGTAATGATTGCTCTTGTATGTCTGCTCACGCTGGGGGATCTTTGGAGTGTAGACAAGCGTTATCTCCATGATGCCAAGTATCTTGACGTAGAGAAAGTAAATCGAATGGCGCATCAACGGACACCGATAGACGATACTATCCTCAGAGATACTACGGAATATCGTGTGATGAACCTGACTGTAAACACGTTCAATGACGCAACTACATCGTATCTGCACCGGTCTGTCGGCGGGTATCACCCGGCAAAGTTGCAGAGGTATCAGGATCTCATCTCGGGTTATCTCTCCAAACACGATACGAATGTCCTGCGTGCTCTCAATACGAAGTACTATATCGTTCCGGACTCTACGGGCAAAGCGGCTCAACTTCTCGTAGACAATGATGTATATGGTGACGCTTGGCTCGTCGAGAGAGTGCATACCGTACAGAATGCGGACGAGGAGTTCGGAGCCATAGGTGCCTATCCGCTCGACAAAGTAGCCGTCGTCGCACCACCTTTTTCGGGACAACTCAAAGAACTCTCCCCCAACGACAGCACAGCCTATATACGACTCACCTCCTACTCTCCGGACAAAGTGACATATACTGCCGAGTCCACTGCTCCCAACAGCCTGGCAGTCTTCTCCGAAATATACTATCCTGACGGATGGATAGCGACTGTCAATGGGAACGAAGCCGAGATTTTACGTGTGGACTATCTATTGAGGGGACTACAACTCCCGGCAGGGAAACACGAGATTGTGTTTGAGTTCGCGCCGAAGTCGGTCAAAGTGACTGAAAGGATTGCGCTCTTTGCAACGGGATTACTCTGTCTGTCGTTCATCGCGATGGGTATCGCTCTCTTCAGGAAACGGAAAGAAAAGACGGTATGATAGGGATCGAAGAACTACGAGAGGTAGCTCTCTCATTGCCGTATGCGACGGAAGAGATGCCGTTTGGCCCTGATAATCTCGTCTTTAAGGTAGGGGGCAAGATGTTTATGCTATTGTCTCTCGACGAACCCGGTGGATTCATCAATGTCAAGTGTGATCCCGAGCGAGCAATCGACCTGCGTAGCCGATACGAAGCTGTGATACCGGGGTACCACATGAATAAAACACACTGGAACAGCATCCGATGTGATCGCGATCTCGACCGCAGTGGTGTGGAGGAGGAGATACGACACTCCTATGCACTCGTTTACGCCTCTCTCTCGGCAAAAGTGAAAGCCCAACTCGATACGATGGGATGATGGCTCGAGACTCTGTACATCTGATACGTCTGAAAGAGACAAGATCGACCAATAGTTACCTCCAAGACCTTCTTACGGAAGAGCCAAATCTTCCGGGCTGGACGGTAGTCGTTGCGGAAGCCCAACACCACGGACGAGGACAGAAAGGCAACTCTTGGGAGAGTGCTCCTCGACAGAACCTCACCCTCTCCCTACTCCTTCGACCTCACGTCTATGAAGGGATGGATCCCTTTGACCTATGCGTCATCACTTCGGTAGCACTCTGCCGCTTGATTCGTCGGCACATCACTCCGGAGGAACGGGTAAAGATAAAGTGGCCCAACGATATTTATGTCGGTGATAAGAAGATCGCCGGCATACTTATCGAGAACCAATGGATGCAAGGTTGCTTGTCCGTCTCGGTGATAGGCATTGGGTTGAATGTCAATCAGCGGATATTCCTCTCCGATGCACCCAATCCGACCTCCCTCGCTATCGAGACGAACGGAGAAAGGGATCTCTTGGGACTTCTGGACGAACTGCTCCAAGAGCTCCAGGAGTGCGATGCTGCCATACGGCAGTCCCCCTCTGTCATGCGACAGATATACCATGGACTCCTATACAGGTTTGATGGGAGGCCATACCCTTTCCGAGATTCGGAAGGGGATCATTTCGATGCCATCATACTCGGAGTCAGCAAGAGCGGGAAGCTCTCCCTCAAACGGTATGACACGGGAGCGGAAATGAGCTATGCCTTCAAGGAAATCTCCTACATCATCTTAGCCTAAATGGAGACACATCTGACCCTCGAATATCTCGTCCATACCATAGAAATGCGACAGTATATCGCAGAGTATATGGACAAGGTACGGATCAGAGGCTACTGCGCTACCTGTCGCAGGCATGGCAAGCAGTGGGTCTGTCCCCCTTTCGACTACGATACGGACGCCCTCCTATCTCAATACCGAAGGATGCACATCATAGGCACGAAAGTGACCCTTTCCGAAGAAATACGCCACCAAGCCAGGTCTCCCCAGGAGGCATGGACCCTATCGGACTGTATCATGGCTCATACCCGCAGATTGATAGATCCGCAACTACTCTCTCTCGAGCACCGATATGCGCCATCCTTCCTATTCTATGCCGGCAGCTGTCATATATGTAAGTCGGGCGAATGCACGCGGGTACACGATCGCCCATGTCTCTATCCCGACAGATCCCGCCCCTCACTCGAAGCGTTCGGGTTCGATATCTCCAAGAGCTGCGATGAGCTTCTCTCCACTCCTATACTCTGGGGACATGGCAGCATCCTCCCACCCTATTACTTATTCGTTTCCGCTCTCGCTTCCGACAGTCACGGGATAGAGTTTCCAGAACTCTTGAAGGTGTGATACCTACATTGTAGAGTAACTAATCCTTCAAAAGGAAGCGAAGAACATCACTTCCAAAGCTAAAGAAACACACATCCTGAAACACAAATTCTCTCTACCGGATCTAAAAGTATATTCACGCGCAGATTATTAAAAACCGAGAGTGGAAAACCAATTTTCAGTGACTGAAACCTAACTTTCAGGAGCGGAGTATGAACTTATACCCCATTACCGAGGAGCTCGGAACGGCTCCCTTGCAACTTCCCTCTCACGACCTCATCTCTCCCGATTATATGCACGATACCGAACGATCCGCTCCCGGACATCGACAGACTCGGGAGGAGACACTCGAAGCCCCCTTACTTTTATCCGATTCGGGTCGGAAGTCCATCGTAGAAGTATTATTTTTAGTGCGTTATTCCTTAGTCTACAAAGTATGATGTATCTTTGCTTTCAGATAGTTTTCCCTATACATTTACCATCGGATATATACCCAATCAAGTATGCTTAGAGCTCTCTGTATATTGTATGCCGTAGTGATTTATTACCCTCTCTTCGCTCTCGTTACGATCCTGACCGCCATCGTCTCTGCTGTCGGCTGCACCATTGGGGATGAGAGGATATTCTCGCAGTACCCGGGAATGGTATGGAGCCGCATTATCATTGCCTTGTCGCTGTCGAAGATTACGGTAGTGGGACGAGAGCATATCCCACGCGACAGGTACTGTGTCGTTACAGCCAACCATCAGAGCTCGTTCGACATCTGGGCTCTATACGGCTATATGAAGATCCCGTTCAAATGGGTCTTGAAGGGGGCCCTAAGCAGAGTCCCCTTTGTCGGATGGGCGTGTCGTCGTTGTGGGTTCATCTTCGTGGACAACTCGACACCTGAGCGCGCCGCATCGGTAGTAACAGAGTCGGACAGAGCGTTGGAGAGTCGATACCATATATTCATCTTCCCCGAAGGGACGAGAAGCGAAGACGGAAAACTCAACAAGTTCAAAAAGGGAGCATTCAAAATCGCAATGGACACTGGTGCACCTGTGCTCCCCGTATCAATAAACGGAGCGTATGAGATCCAGAGAAAAGGGCAATTCTTCTTTACTCCCGGTCACATCAGAGTAGTAATACATCCGCCCGTAGAAAGCACTGATTACCAAAAAGATGCGAAAGGTCTTATCTCCCTTTCAGGAGATGTGCGGCAGAGGATCGAATCCGGCCTCGATACCCATTACTTAAGATAATTTAGGAGATAGGCTTCTGCGCTCGATATCACTACCTATAATTGGCGATTTTCTGTGGCATAAAATGATAGAAATAATCGTACTTAGGTATGGCGGTTTACAACTATATTACTATCTTTGGTCGCGAATTACAAACCTCCTTAGGGATGTAATAATCCACGCAATTAAACTTTTTAGCTCATTTATTGTATTAATCTAATATAGCTATGGCGAAAATAAAAGGAGCGGTAGTTGTAAATACTCAACGCTGCAAGGGTTGCAACCTCTGTGTTGTATCTTGCCCTACAAACACTCTTTCACTGCACCCCGATGAAGTAAACGATAAGGGGTATCACTATGCTTACATGAAAGAGCCGGATTCATGTATCGGTTGTGCCAACTGTGGTACAGTATGTCCCGATGGATGTATAACCGTGTACAAGGTCAAACTGTAAGCTGTGTCGTGACACTTACGACAAACAAAAGAAAGAAGTAGTAAAAACAAAGAACAAAGAATTATGTCAGAAGAAATTAAACTGATGAAGGGTAACGAGGCAGTTGCCCATGCAGCGATTCGTTACGGCACAGATGGATATTTCGGTTATCCGATCACACCTCAGAGTGAAGTACTTGAAACACTTACCGAACTCGCACCTTGGGAAACAACCGGTATGGTAGTCCTCCAGGCAGAAAGTGAAGTTGCTGCTATCAATATGGTATACGGCGGTGCCGGTTGCGGAAAGAGAGTGATGACTTCATCGTCAAGCCCCGGTATGAGTCTCAAGCAAGAAGGGGTATCTTACCTTGCCGGAGCAGAACTTCCTTGCCTCCTCCTCAATGTAATGCGTGGAGGTCCCGGTCTTGGTACCATACAACCAAGTCAGGCGGACTACTTCCAAACCGTAAAGGGTGGTGGCCATGGCGACTACAGATTGATTACGCTTGCCCCAAACTCCGTACAGGAGATGGCAGACTTCGTAACTCTTGGCTTCGACCTTGCGTTCAAGTACCTTAACCCTTCTATCATCCTTTCGGACGGAGTAATCGGTCAGATGATGGAAAAGGTAGTGCTTCCTGCTCCAAGACCTCGCAAAACAGAAGAGGAAATCCGTAAGGAGTGTCCTTGGGCAACCCTCGGAAAGACTGCCGATAGGGAACCCAACATCATCACTTCCCTTGAGCTGGACTCTCAGGTTATGGAACAGAACAATCACAGATTCCAAGCAAAGTACGCTCTCATCGAACAAAATGAAGTGAGATTTGAAGAAACAATGTGCGACGATGCAGATTACATCATCGTGGCATTCGGGTCATCAAGCCGTATCTGCTCTAAGACAGTCGAAGTAGCTCGCGAGCAAGGGATCAAGCTTGGTCTGCTCCGTCCTATCACTTTGTGGCCATTCCCGACCAAAGAAATCCAACGCCTTGCTGAACGTGTCAAGGGATTCCTTAGCGTAGAACTCAATGCGGGACAGATGGTTGAGGATGTTAGGCTTGCAGTGAACGGCAAGGTTCCCGTATACCATTACGGTCGTATGGGGGGGATGCTCTTCTCTCCGGATGAAGTACTCGAGGCCCTTAAAAAGGACTTTAACCTCTAAGTTCTCATAACAGTACGGAAGTCTGACTACAATAAGTAAGAGTTATGGATCGTTTTCTATCACTTCTGACCATCCTTTTCCTTATCTTGGCGGTAGCGTCAGTAGTTATCTTCTTTGCCCTACCCGATTCTCGATCCCTATTTTATATAGTATGCGGTTCGGCAATAGGTATCAGACTCCTTCATTACTTTATTAAGTTCATCACT
>JBHBLB010000072.1:0-42387 GCA_041791495.1 Porphyromonas sp. | reverse complement strand
GTGCATAATTAAGTGAATTGTACCACGAGTTGGGATTACATTATTAACTCAAAATGAACAAGAACTTGGAAGAAGGATGATGAAACTTCAGTGCTTTTGTCAATAAAGAAAACTAATTGAGAATAATTTGTATATGTCTCTTTAAGGGGGGGAGTAATGTAGCAAATTTTCAATCTAAACGTAAGAAATCGGGGATATATCAATGCCTGATCATTCGTGTGTGGGTATAAGTCCACACTATCAATTTCTTTTACTGATTTCTGACAAAGCTTGAGGCTTAATATCAAAATTCCCCCAACTCTGTGGTGGAATAACAGCATGTGACAACAATACAAAGTTTTAATTTTTTAATGCGTATGACAAAGAAAGTATTAATGGGCTTTTGGGCTCTTTTGCTGACAATGATGTATTCATGCAGCGATTTACACTTTACCCTCCCTCCGGGACCGCAGGGGGATGACGGTGACTCAGCCTATGAGATTTGGAAGACTGAAGTGGAAAAGGGCAACGTTCAGTGGCCCAAAGACAGAGTAACTCTCTCTGATTTCTTCATTTATATCAAAGGAGAAAAGGGAGATAAAGGAGCTGACGGTAAGTCTGCTTATGAACTTTGGAAGGAGCTTATCGAAAAAGGTAAGACCCCTAATCCTCACAATCCAAGTGAGATGTGGCCGGTGGATAGAAATACAGAAGTAGACTTCTGGGACTTCATCACCGGTCGTGACGGAAAGACCCCTTATATCGGCGAAAATGGCAACTGGTACATCAATGGTGTAGACACCGGCGTGCTTGCTCGTGGACAAAACGGTAAGGATGGTAAAGATGGTAAGGATGGTAAGGATGGTCAGGACGGTCAGGATGGTCAAGACGGTAAGTCCGCTTACGAAATCTGGAAAGAAGAAGTCCTCGCAGGAAGAATCGAATGGCCGAAGGATAAAGTAAACGTCGAACACTTCTTTGAGTACCTAAAAGGTAAAGATGGTAAAGACGGTGAAAACGGTAAAGACGGTGAAAACGGTAAAGACGGCAAGGATGGAGTATCTCCTCACATCGGTGATAACGGTAACTGGTGGATTGGAGACAAAGATACCGGTGTCCCTGCTCGTGGTGAAGATGGTAACAGAGGTACCAACGGGAAGACTGCTTATCAACTTTGGGTTCTTGACGTGAAAGCCGGTAAGATTAAAGTTCCCGGGACCAATAATATCTGGCCTATAACTGAAATATCCCTTGACGATTTCTACAGATACCTCAGAGGTGATAAGGGTGACAAGGGTAATGACGGACAGGATGGTCTATCTGCTTATGAATTCTGGAAAGACCAAGTCCTCAAAGGTCTTGTAGATGACCCAAACAATCCGGGACAGAAGTGGCCTGCAACAAAAGTTACCGAACTTCACTTCTATGAATTCCTCACAGGTAAGGATGGCGCAAATGGTAAATCCGCTTACGAGCTCTGGAAGGAAGATTTGGCTAAGAGATGCGGTGGAACCAATCCAATCTTGGATTATAAGACTGGGCAGCCATGGGATTGTAATAAGAATACTCAGGATGACTTCAATGAATTCCTACGTGGTAAGGATGGCAAGGATGGTAAAGATGGTGCTGACGGTATGCCGGGTACACCGGGTAAGCCGGGTCAAGAAGTTACAGTCCTTCTCGGTGCTCCTAACGTTATAGCACAATATACTCAGAAAGAATATAGTGAGTATGTTAGTGTGGTAGACGGTAGTGTTAAGTTCCTTGTCTATGACAAGCTTGGTAAGCTATCGGGAGCTGGCTCGATTGTTAAGGGTCTCCCAGGTATGCCGGCTGACAAATCATATACTACGCAAGCTGATGGTAGTATTACTATTCCTAAGGAAGATCTCCCAAGTATTCAAGATGTGAAGTCACGTTGGGGATCTGTAAAGGAGGTTACTATCAAGAATGCCGATGGGACAATGGAAGCTCCTATGTCATCTGCACAGAATACGTTCGTGCCGAATAGGGTAGAGCTGCGGTTGATTCTTAAGGAATTCCCTACTGATATTACTCAAAGAAAGCATGGTAATGCTCCAAGTATTTACGCATGTCACTATCTATACTTCAGGATTCAGCGTCGTGTCAATCCAAATGATGTATGGTCTGACTTGCCTAACTACCTTCCGGATGTGACAAGTCTTACATATGGTGCTTATAGAACAACTGGGGTAACGCCTAATACAATTGATTTGAATCAAGAAGTTCCTCAATATGTAGATGACGGATCAAATGCCGATTCCGGTAAAAGGCTTACAGAGACTATTACCTTGCGTCCATGGCGTTATATAATGGAGGGTAAAATAAAGCATTATAATGGAATGAAAGCTTTCTGGGATAAAACAGATAATTATCTTACTGTAAAGCAGAAGGCTGCCTACTATGGATTAACGCCACAATGGAATGGTGTTCTCTTAATGGCTCCATATCAGTTTGGCCCATACCTAAAGTCTTTGGTACTTAAAGGACAATCTACAGCTGGAGCTAATGAACTCTTTACAAGTGTAGAGGGGATATTGGATTTCTCACATATTAAGTTTAATCAGATATATGCTCAATTCTTGGAGAAGATGGATGTGGTAAATGGATCTGAAACATATGAGAAAGTATATCCTGTTTTAATGACAGAGGCAGAAGCCAAAGCTGTAAAGAATGTATTTGTGGAGGCAAGATATACTACCCCTGGAGCAGGTGAACAGGTTGCCAATAGTGAAGCCGCTAAATCAGGATTTGAGAAACAAGATTTTACCCTTAATACTGTTTATGTCGGCTCAAAGATTACTGTTAATACTCGCAATGAATTGTGGTTCTATCCATGGTCAGTTGAACTTGGAACACTGATTAAGGAGAATAACACTTTCAAAATAAAGAACAGAGCGGAAAGTACTCTTGATGTGGTTCAAGTAACTGTTCAATAACTTGCCAATAATAATCTTTTAGCGTATGAACAATATAATGATAAATAGATTTTCAAAAATTTTTCTCGGGTGCGCTTTGGTCTTTGTCGGCTCACAAGCTATAGCACAAGATATGCCAGAGGCACAAACACAAGGGAAGAAGAAATATAAGAGAGCGTGGGAGATTGGCTTAGGCGGTACGGGTATGACCATGTCGCGTATGGGTGTGCTTGATTTCTCTACTAGCGGAAGCACAGGTGCTTATGGCATTGTAGTGAATAAGCGTGACTTGATGTTTGGGGGCAACCTCTATATCGCACGTCAGTTGAGCAGATACTTCTACCTCGACCTTCAGGGTACGGTAGGTTATGCGCAAGACCCAATTAAGGGTGGCAAGGAAGATCGTTTCCTGTATATGGGAGGTCTTGGTCTGCAATGGCGCCTTGGTGAGTATTTCGATTCCAAGTACATCGATCCTTTCTTCCGTGTAGGAGGTAACTATATGTACAAGACTTTCACGCAGCTCTATAATGGTGTTGATCAGCACAATGGATCTCAGCTTGCTTGGAACTTTGACCTAGATCACAATAAGAGTGGTGCAGACCGCAAGCAATTGACTCCTGTTTCTTTGGGTACCGGTGTCAATATGTGGTTGAGTGATGGTTTTGGCCTTGGATTACAAGCAGATTACCTCTATATGCCTTATAAAGATGTAGCTAATGTTTGGCAAGCTACTGCAAGGCTTATCTGGCGTTTCTGTGGTGAGTCCAAGAAGCCCCAACCAGAGTATCGCACTGTTGAGAGAGTTATCGAGCGTATCATCGAAAAGCCGACAATCGTTGAGAAGATTGTGGAGACTCCTATCGTAGAGCGTGATGAGACACTTTGTGAACTCTTCAACTATGTATTTTTCGAGTTTGACAAAGCTGTTATTACTCCTGAGTCAGAAGAAGTCGTTGATAAGATTGCTGATATCCTCAGAGGTGATCTTACCCGTAAGTATCTTATCATCGGTTATACCGATGCTGTCGGTTCGCCTCAATACAATATCGGACTTTCAGAGCGTCGTGCAAAAGCTGTTGTCGAAGCACTTGTGAAGAGAGAGATCCCGCGTGAGATGTTGAAGTTCAGAGGTGTAGGTAAGAAGATTTCTTACGTTGCCGAAAGTGCTCCGGACAATACGCGTAGAGGTGACCGTAAGGTGACTATCGAGCGTGTAATCAACATGGATTACTGGAACTATTTGAGATAAGTTTCACTTGCTTATCTGTAGAGAGATAAGGGTAGATACCCGGGATGTGTATTATGCACATCCCGGATATCACTCACCTCTCGATCGGTAGACCTCTTATTCACTCCTGACTAATCAAGCATAGAGAGGGAGTGATCAGAAATAGAAACAATATAATAAGAGAGATTAAACTTATGACCAAGAAAGTATTATCTGGTTTTTGGGTACTGCTCCTTGCCATTTTCGTATCATCATGTGGAAACATGACCTTCTCCTTACCGAATGGTCCGAAAGGGATCAAAGGTCGATCTGCATATGAAATATGGAAAGAGGAAGTAGTTGCCGGGAAAATCAATTGGCCAAAGGATCAAGTAGAGGTAGCCAACTATATGATTTACCTCAAAGGCGAAAAAGGAGATAAAGGGGAGGACGGAAAGTCTGCTTATGAGATATGGAAAGAGCTTATAGCAGATGGTAAGACTCCTAACCCTCACAATCCCTCGGAGATGTGGCCAGCAGACAGAAACACTGAAACTGACTTCTGGGACTTTATCATCGGGAAGGATGGAAAGACCCCATACATCGGTGATAATGGAAACTGGTGGATAGGGACTGTCGATACCAAAATTTACGCTTATGGAACTAAGGGTAAAGATGGACAAGATGGACAGGACGGTAAAGACGGACAAGACGGACAGAATGGCCAAGATGGACTGTCTGCTTATGAAGTCTGGAAAAAAGATGTGATCAATGGTACTATCGAGTGGCCTAAAGATAAGGTCGAGATATTCCATTACTTTGAATATCTCAAGGGTCAAGATGGAAAGGACGGCAAAAACGGTCAGGATGGACAGAACGGTCAAGATGGAAAGGACGGTATCACCCCACATATCGGAGACAATGGAAACTGGTGGATAGGAGACTATGATACCGGAGTGCCTGCCAGAGGGCAGGATGGTGCCGATGGAGCTAATGGTAGATCTGCCTATGAAATATGGGTGAGGGATGTCAAAGCCGGCAGGATTAAGCATCCACACACAGGTGCACCATGGCCTACCAATGAGATAACTATGGAGGACTTCTGGAGGTATCATCGTGGAGCTAAAGGTGATAAGGGTGTAGATGGAAATGACGGTCTTTCTGCTTATGAAGTATGGAAGAAGCAGGTACTGAAAGGTGATCTGCCCAATCCTAAAGTCCCCGGTACAACATGGCCAATCGGAAGAGTGGATGTAATAGACTTCTACGATTATCTCACAGGGCCTGATGGCGTGAACGGTAAGTCTGCTTACGATATCTGGAAGAAAGACTTGGCGGACAATTGTGGTATAGCAGGTAAAGAGTTGATTGACCACAAGACAGGGCAGCCTTGGGATTGTAACAAGAATACTTTGGATAATTTCTGGGAATATCTTCGTGGGAAGGACGGTGCCGATGGTGCTGATGGTACTGACGGCAAGCCGGGCGAACCGGGTGAACCGGGTGCTGTGGTGACTATCATTGATGGTATTCCGAACGTGATTGCTCAGTATTCTCAGGCAGACTTCGGTGAGTATGTAAGTACTGAAGATGGCTCCGTTACCTATAAGGTATATGATGACAATAAGAACCCTGCTCCGGGAGCTCGTGTAACTGGTATGCCGGGTATACCTAACGAAGTGTTTGTTGCAAATGGGGATGGTGAATTCAAGATTCCACGTGAGAAGTTACCTCTTATTGCAGATGTAGAACAACGTTGGGGTGTCGTGCAGTCTGTGACGATCAATGGTATCACTAAGCAGTCTGCTCCGAATACTTATGTGCCGAATCAGATGCAGATGCGTCTTATGGCATATCAGTTTAACCAAGCGGCTGGTGATATTTCTGCAAGGCAACCTCAGTTAAGTACATATGGGCAAGATATCCATTTCTACTTCCAGCGTCAGCGTGACCCGGGCGGACCATGGGAAGATCTTCCGGTCTATTTGCCTAAGATTACAGAGATTAAGGTTAGGCCATACAGAGTGACTGATCACAATGATCCTACAACATATGATAAAAATAGACCAGTCTATACAGTAGATATTCCACGTACTGATCCGGTCTTCAAGGTAACTGCTTTGAGGTACACACGTGAGAATGTATTGAACGATTATAATACTTATAGTGCAGCTTGGGATGAGCGGGATAACTACTATACAGTAGTCTCTACCACGTCTTATTATGGAATTAATGATATCGTATGGGATGGGGTTGCGCTTATGGCAGTACGTCAGATTCCACCATTCCTGAAAAGAGTTACACTGTATAACTATAATCCGACGACTAACTTCTTTGTGTATGCTATGGGTGAGTTTGATTATGGTAGCTTAGATCTTAATCTATGGTATAAATGGGAGATGGAGACATCTACTTTCACCGGTGCTAATGGGAAGATTCTGACGCTTATTTCTCCAGTGAAGAGAACACTTGATGAAGCAAGAGCTCTTGAGCCGACTTGTATCAGATTTGAGGTGCGGACGGCTGCCGGTGTTCAGATTTCTGACAGCAGTAAGACTCCTTCAGGTCCTGACAATACTGAATTTTTGGTCTACACTCCATATTTAGGAGCTAAGGTAAAGGTACTTACTCTTCGTGGATATATCCATTCAGAAGTCGAGGTAGGAACGTTGATTACCAAACCAGGTGGAGGATACCAAATTCAACTTTCGAATAGTAAATATCCTGCTGTAACTGTTGAGTATCAATAGACTCAAGGGTAGTAAGGATTGCTAATTAGTAATTTAAGACTAAATGATAGGAGGGGTTGTGCCAAAGTTTTGGCATGACCCCTTTTGTTTTTGGGTTATTAGTACAGCAAGTGGAGGAGATAAAATGTATGAGGAGTGGATAGCCACTTCTGGACTATGGGATGTGAAGTGATGTTCAATCCTTGTTTGTCCCTTTTCAATCCCTAAATGTTAGTTTAAGGGGGCTAAAAATGATTTTTGTACAGCAGTGGTAGGTTTTGTTATCGGGAAGTTTACCATCAATAAACGTTTGTGCCGCCGTCGTTATGGATAGAAATGATTAAATTTGCGTACTCATTATCCTGCCGATGAGGCGGCAGTTATTATTGATCACAAGGATTTGGAATTATGAATATATCGTTCGCTTGGTTGAAGAAGTATATCGACTTCGATATGTCTCCCGAAGAGGTAGGAAGAGCTCTTACCTCCATCGGCTTGGAAGTTGGTGGCATTGAGGAGTATGAGTCTGTAAAGGGTGGACTCAAAGGGCTGGTGATAGGCAAGGTCTTAACGTGTCGTGAGCACACCAACTCCGATCATCTCCATGTGACCACCGTGGATTTGGGTCGTGAGATCTCCGCGGAGCCGGTGCAGATTGTCTGTGGGGCTCCCAACATCGCTGCGGGGCAGACCGTTGTTGTAGCTACCGAGGGAACTGTATTATATAGTGGAGGTGAGTCTTTTAAGATAAAAAAGAGCAAAATAAGAGGCGAAGAGTCTCGAGGTATGATATGCTCTGCAGCAGAGATAGGCGTAGGTGAGAGTCATGAGGGTATCATGGTATTGCCCGCCGAACTCCCTGCCGGACTTCCTGCTTCCGAGTACTTTGATGTCAAGTCAGATGTGGTGATAGAGGTAGATATCACGCCTAATCGTGTGGATGCTACCTCTCACTATGGTGTGGCACGAGACCTTTATGCTTACTTGAAGTGCCGTGGGATCGAGACTGCCCTACATCTCCCCGAAGGCGATGTCGACTTTACCGATGCCGAGCCTGTAAAGGTCGTGGTAGAGTCGCCCGAAGCCTGCTTGCGCTACTCTGGAGTGGTGGTAAGAGGTGTCAAGGTGGCCCCTTCTCCGGATTGGCTTCGCCAGGCATTGGAATCCATAGGACAGAAGTCGATCAATAATATCGTAGATGCGACGAACTATGTGCTGCATGAGATGGGGCAGCCTCTGCATGCTTTCGATCTTGCAAAGATGTCGGGCGGTATCCGTGCCCGCCTCGCTCGTACGGGGGAGACCCTCACGACGCTTGACGGAGTGGAACGCAAGCTTACCGATCGTGATCTCGTCATCTGCAATGATCAAGTACCACAATGTCTGGCAGGTGTGATGGGCGGGCAAGATTCGGGTGTTACCGATAGCACGGTAGATCTCTTCATAGAGTCGGCTACGTTTCACCCTACATTTGTACGAAAAAGTGCCCGACGTCATGTAATCAATTCGGACAGTTCGTTCAGATTTGAGCGAGGACTCGATCCCGAAGCCACCATCAAGGCACTTCGTCGGGCTACCTCCTTGATTATCGAACTTGCGGGAGGCGAGATCGCTTCTCGCCTTTATGACATATATCCTGTCCCTCAGGGACCCTATCAGGTGGAGCTGTCGTACCAAAAGATCAACAGCCTCGTGGGGATAGAGATCCCACGAGAGAAAGTGCATGAAATCTTGGCGGCTCTTGAGATTAGGATTGTTGGTGAGAGAGCAGGGGTGATGTCGCTTGAGGTGCCGCGATACAGGTACGATGTCACTCGTGATGTCGATGTGATAGAGGATATACTCCGTATCTATGGTTACAATGAAATACCGCTGACAACCAAACTTACCGGGACAATCCTTCCGGCAGGGCCATCGGATGTGAGCATGAAGCTGCAACAGTCCATCTCCGAACAGCTGGTAGGGGCCGGCTTCAACGAGATACTCAATAACTCCCTGTCCAAGGAGACTTACTACGCTGACGAATCTCTCAGTGCAAAGTCGGTACGACTGATCAATCCTCTCTCGGGAGATCTCTCGACGATGAGACAGACGCTCCTCTTCGGAGGGCTGGAGTCGATCGTCTTCAACCTCAACCGTAAGGCATCGGGATTGCGCTTCTTTGAGTTCGGGACTTGTTACGAACGAGTCGATGAGTCGGTACAGACCCCACTCAAGGGCTATAAAGAGACTTATCGTCTCGGGATATGGATGACCGGAGATAAGACCCAAGGGAACTGGATAGAGCAGGGGCGGACAGTCTCTCCCTACGAACTCAAGGCGGTGTTGTACAATACCCTCTCCCGACTTGGGCTTTCGCCCACAGAGCTCGAGTATGCTTCTGCGGAGCAAGACCCCTACATCGCTCAGGGCGAAGTGATCTCGCTGCGTGGTGGAGCAGAAGTGATCCGTTGGGGTGTCGTGGATGGCAAGATTACTAAAGGGATGGATATTGACTGCCCTGTCTACTTTGCCGAACTCGATTGGCGCACAATCCTTGAGTGCTTGGCAAGTCGTAAAGTGACAATCACGACAGTACCGAAGTTCCCATCCGTAAAGCGTGACTTCGCTTTGCTACTCGACAAGTCCGTACCATTTGTAGAAGTAGAGCGCGTAGCCTACTCGACGGAAAGGAAGCTCCTGCAGAGTGTCACCCTCTTCGACGTATATGAGGACGCAAAGCACCTGCCAGAAGGCAAGAAGTCGTACGCAGTGTCGTTCGAACTGCGTGACGCAGAGAAGACCCTCTCCGAAGGGACGATAGAGAAGACCATGTCGAGACTCTATGATGCCTTGCATAAGGAACTCGGAGCAGAGCTAAGATAATATCACAATAATAATATATCACATACTGAACAATGGGAAGAGCGTTTGAATATCGCAAAGCAAGAAAAATGAAACGCTGGGGCAATATGGCCCGAGTCTTCACTAAGTTGGGGAAGGAGATTACTATTGCCGTCAAGGCAGGTGGTCCGGACCCGGAAGCCAATCCACGCCTGAGGGTGCTCATGCAGACAGCCAAGAAGGAGAATATGCCTAAAGATAATGTCGATAGAGCAATTAAAAAGGCAAGCTCCAAGGACTTTACCGACTACAAGGAGATGAACTACGAAGGGTATGGTCCATTCGGTATCGCCATTTTTGTGGAGACGGCAACGGACAATACTACTCGTACGGTGGCGAATGTACGCAGCTATTTCAATAAGTTTGGCGGATCACTCGGGACGACAGGTAGCTTGGAGTTCCTCTTCGAGCATAAGTGTGTCTTCCATATTGCCAAGAAGGATGGGCTGGATCTTGAGGAGCTCGAACTCGAACTGATAGACTTCGGAGTAGATGAGATAGATGATGAGGGGGATGAGATAGTCATCTCCGGAGAATTTTCTGCCAACTCTGCTATCCAGAAAGCACTTGAAGACAAAGGGCTGGAGATAACCACGGCAGAGTTCGTCCGTATCCCGATGGACTACAAGGAGGTAACATCCGAGCAGAGAGAACAGCTCAATAAACTTATCGAAAAGCTGGAAGAGGATGAAGATGTGCAGAACGTCTTCACCAACATGAAGGATGAAGAGGAAGAGTGATCCCTTTCCCCTCTTTCGTAGATGATAATATATGATTTTCACTTACCGCATGAGGGTGGGGTACATAGGTACTTTACCCTCATGCGTTTTCTCATTTTTATAGGTACATAACAGTAAGGGATGGAGCTCTCACAGTTAGTCACAAGGATAATTACCACACGAGCATTCTCATCTTTCGCCAAGTATATCGAAGGAGGGGTGCACCGTCGGATATTGTTGGAGCAGTTGCATGGTTCGGCAGCATCGCTCGTCATCAAGGGGCTTGCGGAGAGGGCGAGTGTCTCCACTGTACTCTGTGTCGCCGACGATGAGGAAGATGCCGGCTATCTGTATGGAGATATAGAGCTGCTGTACCCGGAGGAGAGTCGGGAAAGAGAGGTGATGTTCTTCCCCTCTCTCTACCGCAAGGGGATACGCTTCGGTCTTCCCGATGGTGCAAATGAGATATTGCGTTCGCAGTTGATCGCTGAATTGCGTGCCGGACACCGTCCCGAGGTAATCGTTACCTATCCTGAGGCACTGATGGAAGGGATAGTGGGAGAGGAGGAGTTTGATAAGCAGCGCATGGAGATTGCGATAGGCAATGAAATAGATCGTAAGACCCTACGCGAAAGGCTGTGGCAGATGGGCTTCGAGGAGGTAGACTATGTCTACAATCCCGGTACCTTTGCCGTGCGGGGAAGCCTTATCGACATATATTCGTATGCACACGAACGTCCGATGCGTATAGACTTCTTCGGAGACGAGGTGGAGAGCATCCGGAGCTTCGACCCCGAGAGTCAGTTGTCGCATGGTACAGTAAGCTCTGTGACTATCCTTGCCTCCTTTACCACTCAGGCACGGAGCCACCATATATCTCTACTCTCTCTATTAGATCATGGGGTAGTGTATATAGACAGTCACTCCTTCTTTGAGTCCACCTTGCAGCAGGTTTACAATACCCCTCCGGTACATGCCGAGGAGAATATCTATGCCTCTCTTGATGATATGCGGCGCGTTCTGATCGAGCCTGCGCAACTGCAAAAGGAAATAAGCGGACATATCCTCTTCTCTCGCTCTGTCTCTCTTGTCGATGATACGTGGAAGAGCGTATCGTTTGGTCAGTCTCCTGAACCCCTTTTCCACAAGAGGTTTGACCACCTTTCCGACACCATCCTCAAGCATACGCAGGAGGGCTTGGAGACGATCATAATGAGTGGACAGAAAAGTCAGATCAAGAGGCTCGAGTCCATCTTTTCGGATCAAGGGCGTGGAGTGACATTTACCCCTGTCTACCCGACACTTCATCAAGGTTTTGTCGATCCTTATGCACGTATTGCCTGCTATACCGATCACAGTATCTTTGAGAGATTTCATAAGTATACGCTCAAGAGCGACAGCATACGCCACAACAATGCTGTCCTTACACTTAAAGAGATACACAAGTTCGAGTACGGAGACTATGTCGTACATATCAATCATGGGGTAGGTATCTTTGCCGGTCTTTTCACGATAGAGCAAAACGGGAGACAGCAAGAGTGTGTGCGCATCAACTACAAGGGGGGAGATAGCATCTATGTGAGCATCCATTCACTACATCATATATCTAAATATAAGAGCAAGGATAATGATGAGCCTCCACAACTCAGCAAACTCGGTACGGGGGCTTGGGAAAAACTCAAAGACCGTACCAAGAAGAAGGTCAAGGACATTGCTCGAGACCTAATCAAAATCTACGCTAAGAGGTTGGAGGAAAAAGGCTTTGCATACAGTCCAGATACCTATATGCAGAAAGAATTGGAGGCTTCTTTCGTCTACGAAGATACTCCTGACCAGGAGCTTGCCACATCGCAAGTCAAGGCGGATATGGAACGCCCCGTACCTATGGATAGACTGATATGCGGAGATGTGGGGTTCGGTAAGACGGAGGTGGCAGTCCGTGCTGCTTTCAAAGCCGTTGCAGACAGCAAGCAGGTCGCTGTCCTTGTACCTACGACCGTACTTGCCTATCAGCACTACCGTACATTCAAGAAGCGTCTTGAGGGATTCCCATGCCGTATAGAGTATCTCAGTCGTGCCAAGTCTCCGAAAGAGCAACGACAGATCCTCGATGACCTCAAGGACGGGAAGATCGATATCATCATCGGTACCCATATGCTTACTGCCAAGCGAGTAGAATACCGTGATCTCGGACTGCTTGTCATAGATGAAGAGCAGAAGTTCGGGGTTGCAGTCAAAGAGCAGTTGCGTAGCTATCGTTCGCATATCGATACTCTGACGATGACAGCTACTCCTATCCCTCGTACTCTTCAGTTTTCACTAATGGGAGCACGAGATCTTTCCAATATTCAGACTCCTCCTCCCAACCGTCAGCCTGTGCGTACCGAACAGATCACTCTCGACAGTGATGTGATTGCCGAAGCTATCAACTATGAACTGGCACGAGACGGGCAGATATTCTTTGTCCATAACCGGATCCATAACCTCAATGACATTGCTGTCGGTATCATCAACGCTGTCCCCGGAGTACGTATTGCCATAGCCCATGGACAGATGGAGCCGAAGGCGTTGGAAAACCTCCTCATCGACTTTGTCAATCACGAGTACGACATCCTATTGACGACCACAATCGTAGAGAATGGGATCGATGTGCCGAATGCCAATACGATCATCATCAACGATGCCCATCGCTTCGGATTAAGTGATCTGCATCAGCTCCGAGGGCGAGTGGGACGTGGCGATCGCAAGGCATATTGTTACCTTGTTACGCCTCCGCTCGATACCCTCACTACAGATGCCAAGCGTCGCATCAAGGGGATTACTACCTTTTCCGACCTTGGCAGCGGTATTCATATCGCCATGCAGGATCTCGATATACGAGGAGCCGGCAATCTTCTTGGGGCAGAGCAGAGTGGATTTATAGCAGATCTTGGTTATGAAACCTATCGTAGGATACTCGAAGAGGCAGTGATGGAGCTACGGGATGAGGAATTTTCGGAGGTCTTGACGCAACCAGTGGATGACCGGGTTACTCATGAGTCCGATCATAAAGCGTACGTGTACGAGACAAATATTGAGACCGACATCGAAGCATTCCTACCACCGACCTATGTCCCCGGGGATGATGAGCGCATAGTCCTGTATCGGGAACTTGACTCGATCAAGAGAGAAGGGGATGTTATCTCATTCAGAGCGCGACTTGAAGACAGATTCGGTCGTCTCCCCGAGGAAGCAGAGGAGCTTCTCAAAGTACTTGCTCTCCGACTTCTTGGGAAAGATGTCGGTGTGGAACGCATCATCTTACGAGGCGGAGTGCTGAGATTGCAGCTTGTGGCCGATCCCAACAGTGCCTACTACCGCACGCCACTCTTTGCCACTATCCTCACAAATGCCTCGATGTGGGGGCGCGACCTCACGTTCAGCGAAGAGGGCGGTAAGAGACTTATTACTCTTAAGGGTGTGAAGAGCGTCACGGAGGCATACGATTTCCTATTGAACCTGTCACGACAAGAGAAATGACAACTATGACAACCCGACAGACACCACATATACATATATATAATAATACTGCGAGAGTAGGGGTCGGCTATCTGATCAGCTTATTCGTACTGTTGTTTGCTTTGCAGATAGGAGTGAGCCTTCTCTCCAAAGGGCTACTGGCACTCGTGACCTTTCCGGAGGGGATAGAGATGCTCCTCCACCAAATAGCAGCCTCTTCATCACTGCTCATGGCACCCCTCTTGTGTGAGATGTACCATCGTCGCCGAAAAGGAGTGTATGTCTTTCGGGATCTCCCTCATCTCGGAGGGAGCAGAGGAGCGGTACTCGCCCTGCTCTTGTATGCTTGTGCCTATGTGGTCATGGTATATGCGGGATATATAGGTGAGGAGATGGGTTATCCCGAATGGCTTGGCAAGCTGGGCGAACTCCTAAAGACGATGGAAGCCAATATAGACAGCGTATTCCTAAAGATGCTTGCAGACATGGGGATTTTCGGGAAACTCCTGGTACTCATAGCTATGGCGGTCATGGCTCCTGTGGGTGAAGAGCTGATCTTTAGGGGTGCGATGCAGGGATGGATTTATAACCGTACCGGACGCATTCACGTGGCGATAGCCATCACAGCGATAGTTTTCAGTGCCATTCATATGCAGTTTAGCGGTTTTCTACCACGCTTTGTCATGGGGGTTGCTCTTGGTTATATCGCTGCGTGCGGGTCGTTGCGCCTTGCTATCCTTGCCCATGCACTCAATAACCTGATTGCCGTGCTCATCTTTTATGCCACGGGGGTAGTCAATAAGGCACCCGGCGAGATGACAGAGTACGCGACTTATATGGGCGTTGCTGCACTTGTTGCCCTCATTTTCGGTATTATTATCGTACGACGTATGAGGACTCTTCGGTAGATTTCGATAGCCGAGCGACAGCGCGATACATAAACACCCCGAAAAGGTGCGGTAAAGTCCAAAGGTTTTACCGGTAAAAGAGAAAGAGATTACCGGTAAAACCTTTGGACTTTACCGTACCTTTTTTCAGCACCAACGCCACATCCTCTTTTTCAGCACAGGTCAGAGGTTATTTTTGAGGTATTTGTGTAAGTGACAGGGTGGGAAAATGTCATTGCTGATTTTTTACTTGAATAACTTTTGGTATTACGCTTTTTATCAATACATTTGTGTGTCTTTTTTAGGGAGACAGCAATGTGATTTAGAAATCAATTATTTATCCATTAACTTAATAAGTAATACAAGATGAAGACCCAAGAAATCTTGTCGGCTTTGGAAGCCAGACACCCGGGTGAGAAAGAGTATCTACAAGCTGTAGAAGAAGTACTGCACTCTATCGAGGAAGTGTACAACCAGCATCCTGAGTTTGAAAAGGCTAAGATCGTTGAGCGTATCGTAGAGCCGGATCGTGTCTTTACTTTCCGTGTATCTTGGGTAGACGACAAGGGTCAAGTACAGACCAACCTCGGCTACCGTGTACAGTTCAACTCTGCCATTGGCCCGTACAAAGGCGGACTTCGTTTTCACCCGGCGGTGAATGTTTCCATGCTTAAGTTCCTTGGCTTCGAGCAAACGTTCAAGAACGCACTCACTACGCTTCCGATGGGTGGCGGCAAGGGTGGTTCGGACTTCGACCCTGTTGGCAAGTCAGATGCGGAAATCATGCGCTTCTGTCAGGCATTTATGTGGGAGCTTTGGCGTTGCATAGGTCCGGATCAAGACGTACCTGCAGGTGACGTAGGCGTAGGCGGTCGTGAGATCGGTTATATGTTCGGTATGTACACTAAGCTGGCTCGCGAGTACAACACCGGAGTACTCACAGGTAAGGGTGCTACTTGGGGAGGATCTATCCTCCGTCCGGAAGCTACCGGTTACGGTGCACTCTACTTCACAGAGCACGTATTGGCTAAAGCCGGTAAGGATCTCAAGGGCAAGACCATCGCGGTATCCGGGTTCGGTAATGTGGCTTGGGGTGCTGCTCAAAAGGCAAAAGAGCTCGGTGCTAAGGTAATCGCTATCTCTGGTCCTGACGGTGTGTGCCACGTGCCTGACGGTCTTACCGACGAGATGATCGACTATATGCTCGAAATGCGCTCATCAAACCGCAACAAGGTTCAGGATATGGCTGACAAGTATCCCGGCAAAGCTCACTTCACTGCCGGCAAGAAAGCTTGGAGCATCAAGTGTGACATCGCACTCCCTTGCGCATTCCAAAACGAACTTAACGGCGACGATGCAAAGGAACTCATAGCAAACGGCACATGGTGCTGCTGCGAAGTCTCCAACATGGGCTGTACTCCTGAAGCTATCAAGGCGTTCCAGGATGCAAAAGTCCTATTTGCACCGGGCAAAGCAGTCAATGCCGGTGGGGTGGCAACTTCTGGTCTTGAGATGACTCAGAACGCTATGCACCTCGGTTGGGCAGGCGAAGAGGTAGATGCGAAGCTCCACTTCATCATGGAAAGTATCCACTCTGCTTGCGTGAAGTACGGTACACAACCTGACGGCTCGGTAGACTACGTCAAGGGTGCTAATATCGCTGGCTTTATGAAGGTCGCTCAAGCTATGCTCGAACAAGGTATCGTCTAATCGACCTCATAGTAATAAGATCGGGGCTGTGTCATATTCAGTGTATGGCGCAGCCCTTCTTTTTTTGTTATCCGTGTACGAGACAAATTCAGCACGGATGGTAAAGAAGTTTTGCATTACCGGATCAGGGGTGGTTTTCCGGGTCTGAAGATTGGTTTCCCACTTCGGATTATTACTTCTCGGGAACTGAAAAGTAGTCTTCAAGTGCAGAACATAGATCGATGTCCCGATGCATTAAAGTTTACACCCGCACCGTGAGATCTTCTCATGGTGCGGGTGTTTTGTTGTGACTGTATCGCTTGTACGTCTATGCCGTATCGTGACTGTCTCTCAGAGCGAATTGAGCAAGTCCAGCTTGCCGTCATCTATGAGCTTGAGGATAAGCTCTCCGAAGAGTGTGTTCTGCCATGCGAACCATGGTCTTGTATACTCGTTGGCATTATCTTTATGAAACGACTCGTGCATAAAGCCCGTCCCAGCGTCTGTGTCCATAAGCATCCGGATGCAGGTGCGTATCTCATCGTCGTCTGCTGCGGTGAAGGCTTTCATCATGATGCTCATCGGCCATATCATCGTATAGGCTCCTATGTGCGGGCCTCCTATCCCTTCGCCTGCCTGACCGCGGAAGAAGTAGGGATTGTCCTCGCTCCACACGAAGCGACGTGTATTGAGATATACAGGATCATCCGCTGGTACGTCGCCCAGGTACGCCATCGAGAGAAGGCTTGGTACATTGGCATCGTCCATGAGTAGGTGATTGCCGAAGCCGTCTACCTCGTAAGCATATATCTTTCCGTACTTCGGATGGTCGTACACTGCATAGCGGTTGAGGGCTTGTGCGACCTCCTCGGCGAGGACGGTGCACTCATGGGCAAGGCTTGTGTGGTCATTCACCTCTCGGAGTATCTCTGCCGCTTTCCTCAGAGAGGATACTGCGAAGAAGTTCGCCGGGATGAGGAACTGGAACGTAGTGGCATCGTCCGAAGGTCGGAACGCCGAAGCTATCAGTCCTACAGGACGTACCGGGGTACCGTACCCTACGTTGCTCAATGTATCGTAGGTACGGTCCGTGACTCTGAGGAAGGTATAGGGGCCGTGACCTTCCTTGCGTTGCTGCTCGCGAAAGGTCTTGACGATATTTACCACCGCATCGAGCCATGTATGATCGAAGACGGAGCTGTCGCCCGTAGCCTTCCAGTAGGCATACGCCAATCGGATGGGGTAGCAGAGGGAGTCGATCTCCCACTTCCTCTCGTGCAGCTCCGGCTTCATCGCCGTGCCATCGCTACTCCATCGGTTTTGCTCCGGAGGGAGGGGCGTTTCGTTGAACGCATTGGCATAAGGATCGATATTGATGCACTTCATCTGCCTACGGATGACGCCGGCAAGCATCAAGCGTACCTGCGGATCCGCACCTGCGAAGCGGATGTAGGGATAGACCTGAGCGGCAGAGTCCCTAAGCCACATGGCGGGGATGTCTCCCGTGTAGACGAATGTGTCGGGCTGTCCCTCCTCATCTATACGAAAGTGTACGGTGGTATCGAGGGTATTGGGTAGGCAGTTGCCGAACATCCACGAGAGTTTCGGGTCCCTCAGCAGCTTTTGTATGCGTGCTATCTCTTTGTCTATGGCATGTGAGGTGAAGAGTCGCTGAGAGGTCTTCGGGCGTTGGCACACAAAGTCTGTGGGGTGTCCGGCAGTCGGCTTGACCAGGAGGGTATTGTCGCTCCTGAAGATATGCTTGTCGAGAGCGAGGAGCTTGGTAGGGCAGAGGAGTCCGCCCGTAATGAGGAGAGCGAGGAGTAGGTATTTCATATTGCCGGGGTTTATAGTGCTGAAGGATGTAGTACGTTATCTATCGGAGCGATATGCTCACGACAGATGGAGAGAAGTGCATCGGCGGTCGAGCTGTCGTCGTTGAGACATGGGACGAGGTGCAGTTCCTCTCCGCCTGACTTCCTAAACTCGTCACGTACTTCCATACCGATCTCTTCGATCGTCTCGAGACAATCGCATACAAAAGACGGGCATACCACAGTTATTTGCTTGTGATACCCCTGCCCCAGTTCGGCAGCTCTCGTCACGGTGTAGGGTGAAAGCCACTCGTGATGCCCGAACCTCGACTGGTAACAGATCTCATACGAGGGCTGAACTAAGCGGGTGGAGAGGGTAGGATGCTCCATGACAAGCCTTGCCGTATCTGCACACTGTCGAGGGTAGTCGTGCATGGGCGACTCTATATAAGGCGTAACCTGATGAATGGGAATACCGTGAAAGGAGAAGAGTAGGTGGCTTTCCGGGCTTATTGTCCCGGCAATCTTCTGAGCCAGAGCCTCGATATAGGCGGGGTGATTGTAGTAAGGCTTGGCGGCATGGATGGTAACCTTCTCGCCGAAGTGCTTACGTGCAACATCACGTATATGGACGAGGGCGGTCTCGTAACTGCTTCGGGCATAGTGCGGGAATAGTGGCAGCACGATGATTTCCCGCTTCCCGAGAGAGGCAAGTTCGGCAAGGACCCTCTCGGCACTCTGTCTTTCGTATCTCATGGCGCAACGAACGGTGATGCCGGATCGCTCTTCCATACGCTTCGCAAGGCGATGACTGAGCACTTGTAGTATAAATCCCTCGGGACTCCATACCTTCTCGTACTTCTCACGAGCCAACTTTGCTCTCCCCGGTGCGATAAGTCCGTAGACGAGGGTATATCTGAGAGGTGCGGCGAGCCCTATAATCCGCTTGTCCGAAAGGAAACGTCTGAGGTAGGCTCGCACGTCTTTTATCTCGAGACTCTCGGGCGAACCCGTATTGACAAGTAGGATCGCTGTATGTGAGGTTGTAATGTCTGTCATCAAGCTCTAATAATTCAAAAATCAGTGTACCGATACGTTGTTCTAATTATCTTTGTAAAGACGTCCTGGATAGGTGGTACCGTACAAAGGTACATTAAATCTTTGTCAGGGATAGGTGTGCAAAAGCTAAACGTCAGAATAATATATGTGTTTACCTAAAAACTATTACTATACCCTCTTTACGGTGAGCATTTGGTTCTCGGGTCTAGTGCTCTTGCTGTCTTCATGTGCATCGGCGGGCTATCACATAGATACCCGTACCAATAGAGATGAGGTAGGAAACTATCTCATAAAGTGGGAAGTACGTCCCGGGATGGAGGGACGCGTAGAGATATATGCATCCCAATCATCGAAAGGATTCCCTGACAATCCCGTGATGGTAGAGAGCATTGACAAACAGGTTGCTACATATATCACGGGAGATAACGTCTCTCGACACTTCTTTATGCTGGTCTTCGATGGGAAGGCTTCGGTGGTTACGGGGATGCGTTATGCTCCTACCGATGCCTTAATCAATCTTCGAGACTTCGGAGGCTACCCAACGCTCGACTATGGTACCGTTCACTGGGAGCACCTATACCGCTCCGGGGAGCTTACGAACCTATCATACAGAGACTCTGCTGTGATAGTGCGTTGTCGCTTTAGCTCAGGGATCATCCTCTCCGACCGTATTGAGACAAAAAAACATCGTAGCGTGTTCCACGATATACCTACTCGGGTTATCCCCGCCAACAAGGAAGTGGACTACAATCAACTGCTTGAGGAAATCCTCAAAGGGAAAAAAAACGACGAAGACATCCGAAAGTTTTACGAAGAGATGTACGAGGATTTCATCGAAGATAACAAACAACAGTTTCACGAAGCGCTCATGCACTTGCTCGATCCCGATAACTATCCCGTACTTGTCACGGATCGGTATGGCAAGGATAGGGTAGGCTTCTTCGTGATGCTTGTACAGTCGATCTTGAATGTAAGCAGGCGGGACATATTGGATGACTATACGCTCAGCAATAGTCGCATACATATCGAGCAGATGGTCCCGATGGGCTATACCTATCCATTGTATGTACAAGAAGCTCTTACCGAGTTTTTCAAGTGTCGGGAAAGCGATATGAATAGGATCATTACCCTTATCGAGCAACGCTATGGCTCGGTCCAGGAGTATATCGCAACCGAACTCGATTTCGACCTTGCCCGTCAAGACGAGCTCCGGAAGCTCCTCTTGAGACCCTGATGCTTGCATGTCTCACAAAAAATGTGCGGTAAAGTCTAAAGACTTTACCGCACATTTTTTGTAACGGGTTATGATTCCTATTTCGAGGGGGGCGTTACTTGCAAGCACTCACAAGCCTTTCTGAAGGGATCTTCCCCCAGTGAGGAGCGTATTCGGGATCGACCTTTTCGGCTTCAAATAACGATAATGCCTTTTCGAGTAACGGCAATGCCTTCTCTTTTCCTCCGCCAAACTGAGCCGGAGTATTGTAGAGACTTTGAGCCATGAGGTAATAGGCACGAGGGTTGTTTGGGTTCTGTTCGAGTGCAAGTCTGAGCATCTCTCCACTCTTAGCTCCTTCGCTCTGCCAACGTGTCTGGGGATCCACCAGCAGTCGAGCCGTAGCGATCATGCTTCTTAGGCAGAGTATCTCGGAGAGGTTGCCGTTTCGTTCTTCGGCTTTATCGAGTGAGAGCTCGGCATCGTGGCATAGTTCGTCTGCCCTTTTCGGGGTCTTCAGTGCCACTATGACCCTGCAATAAGCTGCGTAGTACTCGGCACACCAGTCGGACCCTTCTATAGAAGCATAGCGAGAGAACTCATCTGCATAGCTTTCGAAGGTATTAAGTTCGGCTGCATCAAGCGCATTTACTTTTTCGAGCATCGCCTTTTTGTAAGCAGAGCTTTGGGCATTTGCGATGACTCCTCCCATAAGAATGAGGAGGCAAAGGGTAGAAAGTCTTAGCATTTTCATCGGGAATTGATTTTTAAGTTAGTGTTAAGTATTTCGTTTCGTCGGTCTACGCCTATGTTTATGAATAGACCTACCATTATAAATTGTCGATAAGGCGAAGATATACGTACCGAAGGGTACGAGTCTCCGACCTTTTCCTGTGCAAATCTGTACCCGTAGGTCGGGTTGGAGTTAAAGAGGTTGTGGACGCTTACTACAAATACGCCCGAACTCTTTCCCGTCTTGAACGGATAGTTGTACGAGGCACTCATGTTGAAGTGTGAGGGCAGAGATCCGTTCAGGTACCGATCTGGAGAGAGATTGGGGTTATGGTAGCTCATCCCCGTTCGGTAAGATAGCGATACATTTATCAGCGAACCAATGGGAGCGCACCAGTACTTCATCACCGAGGAGATCGTATGGCGAGCGACATAGTGTGGCGTCTCGGAGCCGATGTATTGGAGATGTTCCCTGCTCGCATCCGTATATGAGTAGGATAGCCAGTGCTCAAATGAGGGGAGGATACCTGTAGCTTTCCAGAAGAGATCGATACCTCTGGCATATCCCTTTCCGGAGTAGGAGACGTCGGGAAGCTTACCCAGGAGTGCCAGATTGCGGTACTCCTTGTCGTAAAGTTGTACCCGCAGGATGTGTTGTTGGGTAAGACGCCATTCGTAAGTTGCATTGTACTGATACGACTCCTCCCATCCACGGGGCAGTATGCCGTACTCCAGGTAGTACTCTCCCGTGGAGGCGTAGCGACCACCATCGATGGTGACGGTCTGATCATCCGCAGGGCGGTAGGAGACTGATACACGCGGTAGCAGCATTGATCCACGTACTGCGTGCGAGTACTCGGCTCGCAGTCCCGCTGTGACCGACATCTTCCCGAGGAGGGGTACGAAAGCTTCGGCATAAGCTGCGGGAAGATGATCATAGAGAGAGGGCACTTCCCCTCCCGTGATATGGGAAAGGCGTAGACGTGTCGTGAAGTAATTGTAGTCAAGCCCTATCTTCCATTGCGAAGCTCCTATATGAGTATCGAGGCGAGCTCGGACTTGCAGATCCGTTTCTCGGCTTTTCAGCTCGTTTCGGTTCCTCTCTTCCTCCGTCCACAATATATTGTCGTCCATGCTGTATCCCGCAGAGAGAGTCAGGGAGTTCCTCCCGTCCTCGTACGTGTGCCGCCAGTGTGCCATCCCGAAGCCGTAGGAGTTGCGCCCGGTGTAGAGGGAGCGACTACCCGTTGCCGTAGGGGCTGCGAGACTTACCATGCTCCTATCATGCAGAAGTAGCAGTAGCCCCTTCACTTCATCCTGAGGAGTTGGAGACCATACCGTACGAGCATTGTAGGTAAGTGCATTGTTTGTCCCCGGGAGTTGGTATTCCGGCTTGAGGAAGAGGCGTATGTATCTGGCATCCGAGTAGGACGCATTCTGCTCGAGATAGAATTGCTTCGATCTGCTGAGCGTACCCAAGCCGACATTCATAAAGAGTGGAGAGAGCCCTATACTTATAGACGAGGGCGACTTCCCCGCAAGGCGCAGAGACAGAAGACCGCTCAGCGCACCGCCCTCGGTGGCACCGTATCCGCCTGTCGATAGGGACAATCCCCTGAACATCCCGGTCTCGAATCTCGACCGTGCTGCAGCGTAGGGGGAGTTCTTCCCAAAGAATCCACGTATCCTTATACCTTCGATGGTGACGATGCTCTCACGGCTATCTCCTCCTCTTACAAAGAATCCCTCCTTATCCCCTACATCTTGCAATCCCGGCGTCTGACGCAGAGCCATTGATAGGTCACCATTGCCCGACGGATTGGTATAGACATCCATCGGTTTGAGTGTCGTGCGTCCCTCTCCTTCGCCTACGCCGAGCGACGATACGCTTACGACCACTTCCGAGAGCTTATATGTGGAGACCTTACGTAGCCGGAAGCGAATGTCTTCTACCCGGTCTCTCTGTACCGAGATGGTATCACGCATAAAGTCTTTGTGCGACGCTACGAGACGGATAGGGAAAGTCGCACGAGTCTTGAGCGAGAAGACGCCCAGGCTGTCCGACACGGTGCTGTCAAAGCTATCGGCTACGTACACACTCGCAGCAGGTATAGGCTTCCCGTCCATATCGGTAACATACCCTTTGAGTTGCTCTTGAGCCATTGCCGTTCCTGCAACGAGGCACGACAGCAGGGCGACGAAACGGGCTTTGATGACTATTGTATTCATTACGATTAAGTATTAAGGCGGTTTACTCTTTGGGCAGGTAGGACTTGAGGGCCTCGAAGTGAGCCAAGAAGGCCTCCTCCCCTTTCTGTGTCACTCGGCATACGGTGCGGGGGCGTTTCCCGGCGAAGCCTTTTTCGATCTCAATATATCCTGCCATCGATAGCTTATCGAGCTGTACGCTGATATTACCTGCTGTAGCTCCTGTCACCTCCTTGATGTAGAGGAAGTCCGCCTCCTCCACCCTCATAAGGATAGACATGATCGAGAGACGTAGCTCCGACATGAGTAAAGGGTCAAGAGTGGGTAGCACGATGTTCTGTTTTTTTGTTTTTGATACTCAGATAATGTCCCGGCAAGCAGTGCATGAGGAAGAATGCGATCCCGAAACAGAGGATGCATACTCTCGTGTTCATCGGGATCAGAAGCAGGACATAGCCTGCGACCATACCGAAGATAGAGCTTACCTTGAGGATATTGATCTTCAGGATAAATGCCATGATGGCCGTCGCCATGCCGATGATGATCAATACGAGTGAGAGTATGGGCGTGTAGACAATGAATGTCGATATGCTCAATAGTAGGACATTTATCCCTAATATATTCCAAACCACCGTCGAGATATAGTCGGTTTGTGTACGTACATGGTAGCTTCGGGCCTCTTTTCGTTTGAGGAAGAAGAGTAAGGGGTTACCAATGATAGGGATCAGGAACCATAGATACATCGACTTCATGCCGATATGAGGTAACGTGAAGTATATGAGTAGGCTCACAAAGAGAGTGACATAGCCGTAGATCAGGAGCGGTAGCTCTACTTTGTTTACCAGTCTTTCTCTACTGTCTCTAAGCATCTGCTCAATGATGCGTATACTCTCTTGAGGAGTAAGGTGTTCATTGTTTGCCATAACGGATCGGTTTATTGAGGTTAGTACTATATGATGATGCAAATATAAATTAGTTTATGTTATAAACCAAATAGACGTAAAGTAAATGTCGATTTCCGGTAACCTAAGTGCCGGATTGCGCACCCGATTGAAGTCGGGATATAGGGGAGCTATGAGTTTCAGGAATAGGCAGGAAGCCGATTTCGGAGCCTTGTCAAACTGTCGGCACGATCCCACTTACACTATGTTGGATCCGGTCTGTCGGAGCACTCGGAGAGAAAACACCTTGCTATCGACCAGAAAGTTCGGAGGTACTGGACAAGGAGTTATATTCAGGAGTGGAAAAGTAAATTTCAGGAGCAGAAAATTACTTTTCCACCCCAGAAATTTAGAAACCAGACCCTGAAAATCACTTCAGGTACGGGAAAGATAGGTTTTGCTACGATATCTGCGCTCTTTCTCGTGCCGTATTTTAGTAATAGAATGCGGGTAAGGGTGCGCTTACCGTCCCATAGCGTCACCGGGCGGAGTGAGAGAGTAGGGGAGATCTGCTGCCTTGGTCCCTCGGGAGGTATTGGGAGTAGCAGACATCTCGAAGCGGAGTGTACCACCCCGTATGATGTCATTGTGGGTAATGTAATTGCGAGAGAATGGCTTGCCATGCAGTCGGGCAGAATCAATGTACCGGTGTCTCTTGGAGTTATTTGTCGCAGTGATCACGAACTCCTTCCCACTCTCCAGACGTAGCGTGACCTTGTCGAAGTAGGGCGTCCCGATCACATACTGGTCACTTCCGGGACAGACGGGATAGAACCCCAGGGCAGAGAAGACATACCATGCGGAGGTCTGCCCATTGTCTTCGTCACCGCAGTATCCGTCGGGCGTCGGGCGATAGAGACGATCCATGACTTCGCGGATACGGTATTGCGCTTTCCATGGTGTGCCGGCATAGTTGTATAGGTAAATCATATGCTGAATGGGTTGATTGCCATGCGCATAATTGCCCATATTTGCTATCTGCATCTCTCGTATCTCATGGATAACGAAGCCGTAATAACTCTCATCGAAGAGGGGCGGGATGCTGAAGACCGAGTCGAGCATCGCTACAAAACTTGACCTCCCTCCCATAAGGTCGATAAGCCCTTGCGGATCATGAAATACCGACCAGGTATAGTGCCAGCTATTGCCTTCGGTAAAGACGCCACCCCACTTGAGAGGATTGAACGGAAGATCGAACTTCCCGTCGCTCCTTTTCCCTCTCATGAGACGGTGTTCCGGGTCAAAGAGGTGCCGATAGTTCAGTGTACGGTCACGGAATACCTGTATCTCCTCGGAGCTCTTCCCAAGGGCTTCACCGAGACGAGCGATACACCAGTCGTTGTAGGCGTACTCGAGGGTACGGGCTGCGCTCTCGTTGATGCCGACATCTGAGGGTACGTATCCAAGTTGGTTGTAGTACTCGTATCCCTTTCGCCCGGTAGATGAGATGGAGGGATGTTCTGCGTGTGCCCCATGTACCACTGCTTCCCACAGAGTCTCTACGTCATAGCCTCGAAGCCCCTTGATATATGCATCGGCAACGACCGATGCGGAGTTGTTGCCGATCATACAGTCCCGATGCCCGGGACTGGCCCATTCGGGGAGGAAGCCGCTTTCCTTGTACGCATTCACCAGACCCTCTTGTATCTTTGTATTCATCGAAGGGTACAAGAGGTTGAGCAGTGGGAACAGACTCCTGAAGGTATCCCAAAAACCTGTATCGGTAAACATATACCCACGGAGTACCTTCCCGTTGTAGGGACTATAGTGTATGATCTCGCCCGCCTCGCTGATCTCGTACAGACTTCTCGGGAATAGTAGCGACCGGTACAGAGCGGAGTAGAAGGTGCGTAGGGCATCGGTGTCTCTGCTCTCCACCTTGATACGGCTAAGGATATCGTCCCAACGCCTACGACCTGCGGATGCGACTTCTGCAACGTCCTTGCCTGCGACTTCTCTCAGATTGACCTCCGCCTGCTCGTGACTGATAAAGGAAGAGGAAACATGTACACGCACCTGCTCACCTTTCCGGGTTTTGAACGCAACGATCCCCATGACGTGAGCTCCGGATGCCTCTCGATGCTGAGGTTCAACCGCACCGTTGCACACCGTTGCCGTATACTCGAATGGCTTGTCAAAGGTAAGGACGAAGTAGTTTCTGAAACTCTCAGGTACGCCCCCGCTATTCTTGGTGCTGTACCCTACGATCTTGCGCTCCTCGGGAATGATACGGATGTATGACCCTCCATCGAATGCGTCCACAACGATAGCCGAACTGTCGCTCCGGGGGAACGTGAACTCGAACACTGCCGAACGCTCTGTGGGGGCAAACTCTGTCACTACATCATGGTCGGCGAGATACACTTTGTAGTAGTAAGGATGCGCTTCTTCAGCCTTATGCGAGTACCAGGAGGCACGTGCCTCTTCGCTAAAGACGATACTGCCGGTCGTAGGCATGATGGCAAACTGCCCGTAGTCGTTGATCCACGGGCTGGGTTGGTGCGTCTGCTTGAAGCCGCGTATCTTGTAGGCGTCATAGGTATAGACCCAACCATCTCCCATCTTCCCCGTCTGAGGTGTCCAGAAGTTCATACCCCAGGGTAGGGCTATGGCAGGGTAGGTGTTGCCATTGGAGAGCTCGTGCTTCGACATCGTCCCTATGTGAGGATTGACATAGTCTACGGGCGAATGGGGTACTGCCCGTGCATCCCATACCATGAGGAGTATGGGTGTCAGGATAAGTATCAGCTTCTTCATAGCGCTGGGTTGTAAGTTGGATAGAGAGGGTGATTTATTGCGACTGCAAGCGCTCGAGCAATCCTGGGCGTTGCTCTTCGTAAGACTTGTAGTGTCCGGTCATGATGATATACTCCCATAGACCGGCTTCTCTGAGCGTGTTGGCGTGATCAGCCTGTAAGTTGTACTTCGCCAAGTGAGGGATGACCAGCGTGGTACCGATATGGATATTATTGGGATCCTTGATGCGCTCTGCATTCTCCATATAAATATATATCCAATACATCCTTTCGCCATAGTACTCATGGGCATACTTGTAGAGGTTCTGCCCGGACGACATTTGGATGGTATCGAGAGGAAGCACAGGCGCAACAGGCGCCGGCTCCTCCTCGACTACGGACTCTTCGACAGGGATAACCTCGACTTGTTGTGGTTGCTTCGGTGTCTCTCCTCTCCCCAACCATAAGACCGCCACAATACTTACGGCGATGAATCCCGATATCCCCAGCCATAGAGGACGGGATGACCGAGCTTTTCGTGGAGCTTCGGGTATCTCTGCTTCGACTTGTGGGGGAAGGGTGATCTCTTGTTCGATGACGGATGAGGGGGACGAGGGGACTTCTTTCGGAAGAGGAGCGGTTAGCTTGAACTTCAGTACCTCTTCGCTTTCTGGCTCTTCGCCCTCTCCATAATGTAAGAGATCCCGAAAGTCTACACCGGGTTTCAGTATCGTAGGGGCGTATGGGGTGAAAGGTCGATTGAGTGTATCGGATGTAGCCTTCGTGGGGTCGCAGTTGAGCAGGAGAAGATTGGGACCTTCGTCTGTCATGAACAGGTCGCAGATCTCAAAGAACGTGACCCTGCGCCCTCGAAACAGAGACTGTAATGTCTCTGTGATCATATCTTTCAGTACCTCTGATACGGTCTCGACAGATATTTCGAGGAGATCTGCCACGGCACTTGCCATATCTCCCGGTATCTGTACGTGAAGCATCGGTGGCTCCAATACGCTGTAATGAGATAGATCAAGCAGAGTGTCGGCAGGTTCAAAGGAAAGAACGATCTTCGGAGGGTATATTGTCTTTACTCCGTTGCGGATCTGTATGTACGAGGGAACGAGGCGGGTGCCGAAAGTACCGATCAAAGGCATCTCGATGACTCGTCTCTCTGTGAGCTGTGCCAGTATCCAACGGCACGATTCCCGGTATATACTTTCCGCTTGTTGCATATCTTATCGGTTAGACAGCACGACCTATCAAGTCAAAGTCCCTTGACTCTTCGATAAGGATCGGGTAGATCTCTCCTATCTTTAGTTTTTTTGCCGCAACGGGTATAAGTACTTCGGGATCCACGTCCGGGGAGTCGTACTCGGTGCGACCGATATAGTACTCGCCCTCGATACGGTCAATGATCACATCGAGTGTCTGTCCTACTTTGGCTTGTGCGATCTCGAAGGCAATCTCTTCTTGAAGAGCCATCAGCTTGTCGAGCCTCTCCTGCTTTACTGTTGCGGGAATATCGTCAGGGTAGTGCGTACCTCCGTATGTCCCTTCCTCGTGCGAGTACATAAAAGCTCCGAGACGTTCGAAGCGAGTCTCACGTACGAAGTCGAGAAGTCTTTCGAAATCTTCTTCCGTCTCTCCGGGATGTCCCACCATCATAGTCGTACGTATGTGTATGCCCGGTACCTCATCGCGAAACCTTTTGATAAGCTCTCTCGTCTCTGCGTCGGTAACGTGTCTTCGCATCTTCTGGAGTACGGGGTCGCTGATATGCTGTAAAGCGATGTCGATGTACTTGCAGATCTTATCTTGGTTGCGCATCACCGGAAGTATTTCATAGGGAAACTGTGCCGGGTAAGCATAGTGGAGCCGTATCCTTTGCAGGCCATCTATCTCGCAAAGTGCGTTAAGCAGGCTTGCCAGTCTATTTTCTCGATACAAGTCCTTGCCGTAGTAGGTCAGGTCTTGTGCTATTAGTTGGATCTCCTTGCCCTCATCTGCCACTATCCCCCTCACTTCCTCGATGATCTCCTCTTCGGTACGGGAGGTATGTTTACCGGTCATGATGGGGATCGAACAGTAAGCGCACTTACGGTCGCACCCCTCAGAGATCTTTACGAAAGCGTAATGCTTCGGGGTCGTACGCAGACGAAGGTCGGCGGGTGTCGTATGGAAAGCCTTACCGAGATGCTCTACGAGTCCTTTCCAATTGAACTTTCCATAGTACCCGTCTACTTCAGGTATTTCGGCTTTTAGCTCATCCATGTACCTTTCTGATAGACATCCCATGACATAGATCTTACCGATGTCACCGGTTTTCTTGGCTTCGACGATGTTCAGGATCATATCTATCGATTCCTGGCGTGCAGCCTCTATGAAGCCACATGTATTGATGACGACGATCTCTCCGTTTACTTGTTCGGGGTCGTGTGCTACGGTATAGCCGGACGAAGCGAACTGCTTCATCAGCATTTCCGAATCGACCAGGTTCTTCGAGCAGCCGAGGGTGATGACGTCTACCTTATTTTTTCTCATCGCCAAATAAAGAATTGACAAACTCCATCTTATTGAACAGCTGAAGGTCCGTCATCTTTTCGCCCAACCCTATATACTTCACGGGGATCTTGAACTGATCCGAGATACCCAGGACCACGCCTCCCTTGGCTGTCCCATCGAGTTTAGTGATCGCCATTGCGGTAACTTCCGTGGCAGCGGTAAACTGTTTGGCTTGCTCGAAAGCGTTCTGTCCCGTCGAGCCATCCAGGACAAGCAATACCTCTTGCGGAGCATCCGGGAGGACTTTCTTCATTACGTTCTTGATCTTGGTCAGTTCGTTCATCAGTCCGACCTTATTGTGCAGCCTGCCGGCAGTATCTATGATCACCACATCTGCTCCACCTGCGACGGCAGACGACACGGTGTCGTAAGCGACCGAAGCGGGATCTGCCCCCATCTGTTGCTTGATCACCGGCACATCCACTCGCTCTCCCCAGATGCTGAGTTGCTCTACTGCCGCTGCTCTGAACGTATCTGCCGCACCGAGGACTACCTTATATCCACTCTCTTTGAACTGATAAGCCAGTTTCCCTATCGTGGTCGTCTTGCCTACGCCATTGACCCCGACCACCATGATGACGTAAGGTTTCTTCTCTCTGTCTATGGAGAATGACACACCGTCACTGGTATTGTTTTCAGCCAAAAGCGCAGCGATCTCTTCGCGGAGCATCTTATTCAGTTCGGAGGTGCCGAGATACTTGTCACGTGCGACACGTTCCTCTATGCGGCGGATTATCTTGAGAGTCGTGGGGACACCTACATCGGAGGTGACGAGGATCTCTTCGAGGTCATCGAGGACATCGTCATCTACCTTCGACTTCCCTGCCACTGCACGAGAGATCTTACTGAAGACCGACGTCTTGGTCTTCTCAAGTCCTTGGTCAAGTGTCTCTTTCTTTTCCTTTGAAAATAGTCCGAAAAAAGCCATTTCTTTATCCTTTGCTCATTATTTATTGGTTCAGCACATTCTATTCTTGTAGTCCTCGTAGGTAAAGGTGCGGTACTCCTGCCACTCCCCTACGGATGAGTGCAGGTAGATAGAGGGATGTACGATGCCGTTGAACATAGTCGTCTTCACCGTTGTGTAGTGAATCATGTCCTCAAAGACGAGTAAGTCCCCCACCTTTTGCGGTTCTGAAAAGTACCAGTCCCCTATGACATCACCGCTAAGGCAGCTATTGCCTCCGATGCGGTACTTATGCCCGTATCCCGTAGCCGGTTCTGTCTTCGCTCCTCTTACGATGGGCTGGTACGGCATCTCGAGACAGTCCGGCATATGACAGGTAAAAGATGCGTCCATGAGGATTGTCTTGATGCCGTTATTCTCTACGATGTCCAGCACTTGCGTTACGAGATAGCCGGTCTGCCAGGCAAAAGCACTCCCCGGTTCCATTATGATGTGCAGGTGCGGATGCTTAGCCTTGAATGCTTTCAGTAGAGAGATCAGGTGCTCCACGTCATAGTCTGCCCGTGTCATCAGGTGCCCTCCTCCCATATTTAACCACTTGACTTGGGGGAGGTAGTGAGCGAACTTCTCCTCTACCACCTTGAGGGTCTTCTCGAGGTCGTACGAACTGCTCTCGCAATGCGTATGGAAGTGAAGACCCTCCACCCCCTCCGGAAGGGTATGAGGCAGCTCGTCTGCTATCGTGCCGAGACGAGAGCCTGGGGCGCATGGGTTGTACAGGTCTGTCCCTACCTCAGAGTACTCGGGGTTGATACGTATCCCGCAGCTTATCTTACGCTCTCTGAAGGCCTTGACCCGAGGGTAGAAACGCTCGAACTGTGCCGGAGTATTGAACGTGATATGACTGCTGCACTTCATTATCGTGTCGAACTCCTCCGCCTTGTACACCGGAGCATAGGTATGTGCCGGGCTCCCCATCTCCTCGAAGGCAAGCAGAGCTTCGTTCACAGAGCTTGCCGTGGAGCTCTCTATGTACTCACGGAAGATGGCGAACGACTTATGCAACGCATAAGCCTTGAACGCCAGTATGATCTCTACGCCTGCTTCCTGCGCTACTCTACGGATGAGAGAGAGGTTGCGCCGCAACAACTCTTCTTCCATGACGTAACACGGCGTAGGGATTCTGGTAGGGAATATATCTTGGAGGGGGATAGCACTTGTCATCTTTGTACACAATAATTTGTCCAAAGATACATCAAATCAACAGAATAAACGAATACCCTCTCCATCTCTCCTCGCTCTTGGCACCAATCCGCCCCCATCGGAAAAAGACAAAAGTCCGGAAGTAAACTTCACCGCAACCGGATCAAAAGTAATTTTCAGGCTCTGAAAACTACTTTCCCACTCCCGAACTTTACCTTTCCGCCCCTGAAAACTACTTTCCCACCCCTGAACACAGCTTCATTTCCGGACCTGTATAGATTATCTTCTTGGTCAGCAGATGTTTTCACCCTCAGTGATTATTCCCGAGTTGGGTACTTATATTGGGGGATATGGGTATAATCAAATGATAAAAGTATTAACTTTGCGCCACTTCTTAATGAAGATATTTCTCTTTAATCTAAACATTGAGTTTGTAGTAATAACTATTATGTCACAAAGAACCCCTTGGGCCTCTATCCTTAAAGCATCTGTCATGGGCTGGCTCACCTTTGTTGTAATCCTGCCGTCGTATGGACAAGACCGGGAGAAGCGACTATCGATGAAGTGCAACCAGTGCAGTGTGGTAGAGGTCATCGCAACACTGGAAACCCTCTCAGGTATGAGGGTCGTAGATCTAGACAAACAAATACCCAAAAGTACTATTGCTTCTGTCGATTTTGAAGAAAAGACGTTGTCGCAGGCACTGGGAGCTCTCTTGAGTCCGTATGGGCTTACGTTCGAACTGGATGGCGACAGAGTACTCATCATAAAGCAGAGGAGCATGATTGTGAAGGGACGTGTACTCCTTAGCGACGGGACTCCTGCACGAGGAGCTATGGTACGCCTGAGAGGGACGGTCGTAGCCATTGTGAATGAGAATGGCAGGTTTGAGTGCTCAGTACCGCAAGGAGAGCGTGCCGAGATACGGGTCTCTTATGTCGGGACAAGAGAATATAGGTCGATATACAATGGAGAGAGAAGCCTTGAGATACGGCTCCAAGATGATATCCCTGCATTGGATGAAGTGGTGATTACCGGATTTCAGACTATCAATAAGCGCAATTGGACCGGTTCCTCTACCACCCTTAATGCAGAGGAGATCCTATCGCCCGGGACGATGACCCTGGATAGAGCTCTCGAGGGTGTCGTGCCGGGTATGATCTCTTTACCGGTCACGGGTGAACTTGGAGCGACACCTCGACTGCGGATACGTGGGACATCGACCATCCTTGGTTCGCGTGAACCTCTGTGGGTAATAGATGGAGTAGTACAAAGGGACCCTGTCACTATCCCTGCGGAAGACCTTAATGATCCGGACTTCGTCAACCGTATCGGTAATGCCATCGCTGGTCTCAATCCGAATGATATAGAGCGTATCGACATTCTCAAGGATGCGGCTTCGACAGCATTGTATGGAGCCCAAGCGGCCAATGGCGTCATCGTCATCACAACCAAGAAAGGGCATGGCGGAAAGTTGTCGCTCTCCTATAGTGGAACTGTGGGACTGACCAAGCGTCCGAGGTATACCGATAGAGCCATAAATCTGATGAATTCTTTGGAAAGAGTAAATCTCTCAAGGGAACTCATCGATGCAAACTATTACTTCCCCTCGGATATGTATGAGGTGGGTTATGAACATCTTGTGAAGAAACTCTACAATAAGGAAATCGGATATGATGACTTTGTCGCCAAAGTAAGTCGCATAGAGAGCCTTAATACCGATTGGTTTGATTTGCTGATGCGTGATGCCCTGAAGACGGGACACTATATCTCGGCTTCCGGAGGTAGTGACCGACTCAGCTACTATGGATCGATAGGTTACGATAGAGCGGACGGAGTGGTACGAAATGAGTATATGGACAGAGGAAGTGCTTACCTTAAACTCATGGCAGATCTCTCATCGAGAACGAAGTTGAGCCTATGGTTGCGCAGCAGCCTTGAGAACCGTTCGTACAATGCTTCCGGGATCAATCCAACCGACTATGCGTACAATACGAGCCGAGCTATACCCGCTTACGACGAGATAGGGCAGTATTCTTTCTATAAAAAAGGCACATCGGAGAGGTTCAACTTCAATATCCTCAACGAGATGGAGCACTCTCGCCGTCGCCAGGAGCAACTGAGTACAAGTGTCAATGCGGCACTTGATGTCAGACTTGCCGATCCTCTGATGCTCAGCTCCCTGTTTTCCATCACTTCATCTAATACAAATAGCGATGAGTATTGGGATGAATACACATACAAAGTGGCAGACCTTCGCCAGACTGAGCTGGGGCAGGAGTTTGACAAGGTTGCACTCAACCATACGCTACTGCCCTATGGCGGCGAGCTCTCGACTATGCAGGAGAGATATACTTCTTACTCTGCGCGAGTCTTGCTTAGCTATACCAAGACCTTTTCGGATGAGAGTGTGATCAGGGCGAATATCGGTTCGTCTGTCAGTTCGATACAAAGCAAAGGGAAAAAACAACTGCATAGAGGATATCTCAGAAACTATGGGGGGAAGTTTGTAGTCATAGATGATATAGATCGCTTCCCGGAATATAAGAAATGGCTTGTGGGAAGCGATGCACAACCGAAGTTAATGAATGGCTTACTCAATCAGCTTTCGCTCTTTGCAACTCTCTCGTATACGTGGCGTAATAATTTTACGTTGAGTTTGAATGCTCGTACAGATGGTTCCAATAGATTTGGTGATAGGAGCAATAGGAAGCTGCTGCCTGTATGGTCGTTATCGGGAAGCTATGACTTCTCTGAGCTTCTTCCAAAGAATAATGTGCTGAATTATCTGTATGGACGTTCGTCCTACGGGCTCCAAGGTAACATGCTCAGCGATCAGTCTCCCGAACCTGTCATCAAAAGGTCCGGGATCGATCCATACTATAATGAGCCTATTGCAACACTCGAACGCTATCCAAATCCTAATTTGAAATGGGAAAAGACACAGTCTTTCAGCGCAGAATTGGACTTTGGACTCTTTGGAGATAGACTTTCTGGTACACTTGAATATTATCGTAAAGTGACGCATGATGCGTTCCACAGTATAGGTATCGACCTTGTTAATGGCTATACATCTTATGTAATTAACTCCGGGACGTTACGCAACTCGGGATATAGTCTCTCGCTTACCGCACTTCCTGTGAAGACTAAAGATTTCAGCTGGAGGGTATCTACGGTATTCTCGAAGAATTTTAATAGTCTTGACAGTAAGCCGGAATACAAGCATTATCTTATCTCCAACTATCTGAACGGGACGGTATTGGTAGAGGGGAAATCTCTTGGTACATTTTATTCATATAGATTCAAAGGTCTTAATCCAGAAGATGGCGGTCCTATGTTTCATGATATGGCGGATGAGAAAGAAAAGCTCTTCGGCCTCTCCAATCACGATGTGTACTCTCAGGTCATGACTGAATCGGGAAATAGATTCCCATTCATGCAAGGTGGGGTGCGAAACAGCATACACTTCAAGAGGTTTTCTGTAAGGTTTAATATTGCTTATAGCCTTGGCGCAAAGACTCGACTCTTTAAACTTTATAATAGCACCCAGAACTTTCTCCCCGAAATGAATGTCAATAGAGTCTTCCTTGATAGATGGAGATCTCCCGGGGATGAACAGCACACTGTAATTCCTGCCATCATAGATCAGACAGTTCCCGCAATCTCCAACAAGTACAATAGACATTACTCCCTTTCGCATAAGCAACAGATGCCTGTCATAGCTAATAGTGCATGGGAGATGTACAACTTTTCGGACATTAGGGTGGTATCTGCGGATTATCTTAAGTGCACTGAACTAAGTCTTTCTTATATGGTATCGGATGCCTTTGTTCGAAGGCTTGGCCTCAATCGTATGTATGTTACATTCACGACTAATAATCTTTTTACGATCAGTTCTCGAAAACTAAGGGGGCAGACCCCAGTACAAGGTGGTTTCACTCAGATAAACCTTTCCGAACGTCCGCAATATACGTTCGGATTGAACCTAACACTATAATCAACTGTACAACACATGAAAACTTCATTTATATTAAGGTTGACAGCATTTGTCCTTGCATCAATGTGTGCTGTGTCGTGCGATGGATTTCTAAAAGAGCATTCGGAAGATTTGGCGTATATAAGATCTCTGGATGATCTTGACGAACTGCTCATCGGCTCAGCATATATGACCGTCCATCCCACTACACCTTTGAAGTATCAAAACTTCTATATCCCTTTCATTCATTATATTTCGGATGAGACAGAGGAAGTAATCGGTACTACTCGATATAACCCAGAAGCCAATATCAGACCCCGAATATTTGGGTATTATACGTGGCAAAGAAGTGTCGGCACTCGCTTCGATGGTGTGACATATGACGATGAGAGTACGGATTGGTTGAGATTTTACAATCATATAAGTACACTTAATACGATACTTGTCGAGCTTGAAGGGATGACACCAAAGTCTCCCAAAGAGTACGAACAATATAATCGGATCAAAGCAGAAGCACTTGCGTTACGTGCGATTTATCACTTTCTCCTTGCCAATCTCTATGCTGCTCCATATAGTGAAGAGGTATTGTCGCAACCGGGAATCCCTCTGAAGACAACAAACTATATTGAAGATCGAAAGTTTCAACGTGCAACAATAGAAGATACATATACTCTGATCGTAGAAGATTTAGAGCAGGCTGTCACACTTATTGCCGGAGTAAAAGGATCTTCTAAGTATCGTCTGTCTGAAGCCTCTATCCTCCTTATGCTTAGTAGAGTATATCTTTATATGCAGAACTGGGATAAAGCCAAGGAAAGTGCGCGCAAGTCTATTGCCCTTGCTTCGGCACTTGAAAATTATAACGGTTGGGCCTCAGGAGTGTTTGTCCACCGTGTAAGTAGTCCAGAAGTGCTTTTTTCTATGGGAGGGAGCCTCCTTTTTACCCATCTAAATAGCTCTTCACATACGGGCGCATTTCAAGTTTCAAAGGAATTGTATGACCTCTTTGGAGAAGATGACCTGCGCAAAACGCTTTTCTTTAAGCATGAAAAGGATAAGGGAAGTAAGACGGGGTACGTAATCTTACCAATCAAACAAAATCCTCGAGGCCCTTATAGAAGCGAGATGTCCGATATCTTTTGTCTGCGGGTTTCTGAAACTTATCTCAATCTTGCCGAGGCTTGTGTAATGAAAGGTGAATTAAATGAAGCAGCAGATAGCATTAATAAGTTGTTGCGTATGCGTAAGGCATCAGCGCAATATAAGCCGCTTACAGTGGAAAACCAAGCATCACTCATCAAGGTCGTGCGGGAGGAAAGGCGTAAAGAACTTTGTCTCGAGGGACACAGATGGTTTGATCTAAGACGTTATAGGGCAAATAAGCTCTTCCCGGAACGTAAAGAGCTAACCAACACTTATACTATTTATAGTAAGATTGGTCGTGAGAATAAAATGAGTGTTACCTATTATTATACACTTCCTGCCGATGAAGATGCCGGATATGTGCTACCCATACCAACTGAACAGAAGAAAATAAATGATATTATTAAGGATAATCTAAGAGTCGAACGTACACCTTCTAAAACTGAAACCTATGAATAAGTACATGGGAATTATAATAAGCTTAATTGTCCTTTTCCTCATATTAGGATGCGAAGATGAGAAACTCTCTCCGAGCAATGCCGATATCAACTTCTTTGAGGTTGCTGACGAGGATACAAGTTTGACCGCAGAGATGCGACGCTCTTTCTTTAGAGAGACGGGATGTTATCTTCTATTTGATGCGACACTTACTAAGAATGGATTCAGGAGAGTATTGAATGTCAATTATGGAGTGACGAAGGAGGGAAAGGAGTTCTACGATAGTGAAATCGTTAGGTATATCTATCTTGATAACGATACTGATAAAAAGGAAGCGGTAGAGTTTATCAAAGCGAAGCTATTGCCTTATGTCCACAAGAAGGAGTTGCCATACTCGCTTCTGCTTGTAGATACAATTCTATTGTATAGTTATGACAAGAAACTCTTGACTTACAATATGGATAACCCAAATAAAAGTAAAACTCTATTGCAAGGGCTCTCTGCTACTGTCATTGCTTACATGAAAGGTGTTGCTGATAAGGCGGAAAAAGAGCAGCGCCGAATACAACAAGATATATTGTCCAGTATGATAAAGAAGTCATTGGGCAAGGTGGCTGAAGGGCGATTTAGTACTTTCTATTCGTACTCATTGCCATATTATGACAAGAGCTATGAGGAAGGAGATCCCGAGATGCCACAGGTTAATGATCTCAAGGAGCTAGGCTTTTTGAAAGCTTTCTCTTTTAAGCCTGGCAAGAAAATGTCGTTTTATGCCCAAGGGAAGGATAAAGAGGTCTTTATCGCTGAAGTCCTGTCTTCGCACGACTCGGTATGGCGATCGAAGTACTCTACCTATCCTCTTGTCCTTGCTAAGCTAGATGAACTTAAAAGTTTGATTGAGTCTTTGGGGTATAGCCTAGAATATCTCAAGGAATAAGTGATGAGTAACAAACAATACAAAAGGTCACGCACCTCTCGAGAGCGTGACCTTTTGTATTGTTTGTTACTCATCGGGGGTGAACATTGGGTCCCAAGCCGGTAGGCGGGTTGGGGTGGTGCGTAGGATCTTGCGTACCTTGTCTGTGATGTACTTCTTATGTACGACGAGGCGGAACATATACTCCTCGAACCATCTATCGGTCATGATGAGGTGTCCTTTGAAGCCGCTCTTCTCTCCCCAACTATTCTCTACCATCCACTTTTTCGGTTGTCCCTTGGCATCGATATCTACTGCTACGAGGGTCATTGCATGGGTCGAGCCGCTGGCGAACGTGCGGACCCTATCGGCTTTCGACATTTCGAGGGAGAGACCGAATAGTCCTGCTTCGTTGAAGTTATTGAGATCGAGCGTACCGTTTTCGGCATCCATCTCCTTGCCTACGTCACAAGAGAAGTACATGGCATCGTTGCCCTTTATGGAAGCTATGGCCATCTGCTTTATCTCTTCGATAGGGAGATTGACATAGGTCCAGTTGCGTCCGTCATAGGTGTGGCGATCGTAGTCTATTTCGTATAGTTTGCCGAACGGACGTGAGGGGTCGTTCATGAGCATGACATAGTTCTCGGTGAGGTCATCGCCTATAAATGTGTCGAAGAAGCTCTTGGGCGTGTACTCCTTGGAGCTGATCACTTTGCCTTCAGCATTGCGCATGGTGTAGGTAAATGTTTTGGGCGGAGTGCCGAGACAGAGGGTAAGGACACGGTACACTTCGGAGAGCATATCGCTCTTCATCCGTTGGAGTCCGTCGGCATTGGTGCCTTCGCTTGCGGCCTTACGGAGTAGTAGTCCGTCTCTTCGCAGCTTGTTGCGCAGGAGGCGTCCCATCTCTTTGGTGTTGTCGCTATTATAAGTCTCCGGCATCACTTCGGCAGGTACTACGCCGTATTTGGTAAGGATGTCTGAGACACCAGTATATTGTCCTCCATCACTTAGGGGATTTTTGAAGAACCACTCTACCATCTTGTCGTCCATAGGCTTTTCTGCCGTGTCGATAATACCTTGGAGGAAGAGGTTTGACTTCTCAAGCTGATCGTAAAAGAACGAAAAGGCGTGCGAGAAGCGGAAGTCTGACAGCCCATTCTCCCTGATGACTTTGGCACGATATACGTTAAGTCCCGTGAAGAGCCAGCATCTCCCGCTCTGATGTTGGTCGGTGATGCCTTTGCTCTTGACGATGTCGGAGAACTCCCGATCGTACATAAATCTGTTCGCGTTATTCACCGTCAGCTTGGATATCTGATTGCGGGTGATGGCATTCTGGAGGGCTTTCATTAGAGGTTGAGATGTGTTGTTATCCTTTTCGTAGGATTGCAACATTTCAGAAGTAATCCCTCCACCATATGTGGCCTGTGCCGATGCTGCGAGAGGCAGGGCTGACAGGAGCACCGTGGCGAGTAGTGTTTGTCGTACTTTGTAGTTCTTAGTCATGTCCTATCGGTTGTTGGTTTGTGTTTATAGTATACCTTCGTCGCAATAGCTGTAATAGCCATTGTCGGTGAATATCATGTGATCGAGCAGTTTTATATCAAGAAGTTCGCAAGCTTTCGCAATCTTTCGGGTCAGGGCATCGTCCTCCTTACTGGGTCTTACCGTACCGCCGGGATGATTGTGCGCCAAGATGATTGCCGGAGCTCCTCTGCGGATGGCGTGCTTTAGGATCACTTTCGGGTCGGCTACGGTCTCGCTTACGCCTCCTTTGGAAGCGAGCTTTGCCGAAGTTATGAAGCCGCCTGCATTGATGGTGAGCACCCAAAGCTCCTCTTCCTGAAGTCCAAAGAAGTGGCTGTACAAGTAGTTGTAAACAGTCTTGGAACGCTCCACCTTCACACGCTCAGTTCCCGAGAGACTTATCTCTCTTTGGAGTCGTATCCCTAGCTCAAAGGCTGCCATAAGCATGGTGGCTTTCGTCTGCCCTATGCCTTTGATGTCTGTATCGAGCTGGGCAGATATACATTGATATAGCTCATAGAGACTGCCCCGATGCTGAGAGAGTAGGTGACGTGACATATCGAGCACATTCATTTCACTGCTTCCGGTGCGGAGGATGAGTGCTACCAGCTCTGCATTGTCGAGGGCTTTTGCTCCTTGGCTCAGGAGCTTCTCCTGAGGTCTTTCGCTTTCATTCATCTCGCGGATGCGGAGTTTTTCCCTCACGTATCCGCTATTTTGTTTTTGTCCGTTATGGTTCGACATCAGACGGACCGGTTTCTATTCGACATACCTGTCGCTTATGGACTCGGCTGCTACGAGTACTTGTTTGAGCTTTTGCTCTTCGCCTTTGCGACATATCATAAGTACGTTATCCTTTTGTACCACTATGAGGTCGCTCACGCCCTGGAGCACTACGAGGGTCTCCGGCTTATCGGCTACGACGAGATTCCCGTTGCTGTCGTTGAAGAGGTAGTCTGCCTTACCTACGGGTGCGTTCAGTTGCTTGTCTTTTGCGGCAATGTTGTATATCGCACCCCAAGTGCCGAGGTCTGCCCACCCCATGTCGCAGAGGAGGGTATGGACATTATCGATCTTTTCCATGACTCCGTAGTCGAACGAAATGTTTTGCGAGTACGGATACATCTCCTTCACGTAAGCCTGTTCGTCCGAAGTGCCGTAGGCTTTTGCGTTTACGATGAGCCTGTCTGCTACTTCGGGGAGATGCGTGGATATGGCTTCTGTCATATAGTCTGCACGTGAAAAGAAGAGTCCGGAGTTCCAAAAGAATTCACCACTTTCGACAAGGACCTTGCACATGTGCTTATTGGGCTTTTCGGTGAACGTCTTGACCGGGTAGAACTCTCCCACCTTCAGCTCCTCTGCTCCCCCACCCACTTGCAGGTATCCATAGCCCGTCTCGGGGTGAGTAGGCTGTATCCCGAGGGTCACAAGGCAACGCTCGCTATCGGCGTGCCGCAAGGCCCTATCTACGTAAGAGCGGAAGGTCTCCTCCTTGAGTACCAAGTGGTCCGACGGGGCATATACGACGACAGCCTCGGGACACTTCGCTTTGATGTGCATGGTGGCATAGGCGATGGCAGAGGCTGTATTGCGGGAGCAAGGCTCTAGGAGTATGTTGGAGGAAGGGATGTCAGGGAGCTGAGTCGCCACTATATCCCGATAGTTAGTATTAGTGACAACGATGATGCGCTCGGGAGGGAATGCCGGGACAAACCTGCGGTAAGTCATCTGTAAGAGGCTCTCTCCGCTACCGAAGAAGTCCAAAAACTGTTTGGGGAAAGAGCGACGGCTGTATGGCCAGAAGCGGCTCCCCATACCTCCGGCAAGGATGACACAATAGAAAGTATCGTTCATTATTCAAAATCTAAGGTTTATAAGACACTTCACAAATGTACAAATTCTTTTGCTCCTTCACCCCATCTTAGCGCACCTTTTGGGAGGCTTCCCTTTTCGGTAATATATGTGTCGAGCGATATATGCGTTATACTCTTTCCCCTCTTTCGGATCTAAACTTTCGGATTACGGGACATAAAGTGATCTTCAGCTCATGAAAAGTGCTTTCCCGCTCCTGAAAGGTAATAATCAGCTGCTGAAAACTAACTTTCAGCAGCTGAAAACGGTTTAAGGTCCGGGAAAAGGGAAGTTTATATGCGGAGGTATGGGAGCTAAGGGTAAAGGTGGTAGGATAAACGTTATTCGTCTGATTGTCAGATGGTATTGCAGTTCCTTTCTCAGTCTTGCACTAGGAGAAAAGGCAATAAAAGGCGGATGAAAGAGTGAGTTCAGTTACCAAATCGTTCCCTTTTAGGGGCTTCGGAAGAAGTAGGCGAGATATGGTAACTAAAACGGTGTTTTCTCTCTTGTTTTCAATGTTTTGCGTAGCGACAACTATCTCTTAGAGGTCTAACTTTGTAAACAAAAAAGACAATGAAAGAAAAGACATTGAAGCTACTCTTTTACCTCAAGCGAGGTAC
>JBHBLB010000071.1:0-9638 GCA_041791495.1 Porphyromonas sp. | reverse complement strand
TAGGTCTCGGATATGCCCAAAGCTCGAAAGGACGTTAAATCCGTCACCGAGAAACTTGCTTATTGTCTTGGACTTTGCGGGGGACTCTACTATGAGGAGATCTTTTGCCATAGGGACGACAACCTCGGAAGTAGAGCAGGAATATGGCAAGGCGTATGTCAAAGCTCGCAATTTCAAGACTTCGACCAAGGGGGCACAGGAAGCACACGAAGCAATACGCCCGACACATATAGACAGACCTTTGGCAGGGAATACCAAGCAAGAGAAGTCTCTATATGACCTTATCCGCAAGCGCACGATGGCATCTCAGATGTCCGATGCCGAGTTGGAGCGCACACAGCTTGAGGTCGTCTCTTCGTCAGGAGTACGTTTTGTTGCCAAGGGGGAGGTAATCAAGTTCGATGGCTTTCTCAAAGTTTACCTCGAAGGAAGCGATGACGAAAGCACAGAGTCTGACGAAAACCTTCTTCCGAAGGTGACCTTGGGAGAGACTCTCAAGAGCAAGATGGTGATCGCTACCGAACGATTTACACAACGTCCCCCAAGATATACCGAAGCAGCTCTCGTAAAGAAGATGGAAGAGCTCGGTATCGGCCGTCCCTCCACCTATGCCCCTACGATACAGACGATACAAAAGCGGGGGTACGTAGAGCGTAAGAGCGTGGATGGTATCGCAAGAGTTTACAGTGAGATCAAGCTCCTTGGCGACAAGATCTCGGTCTCGGAGAAGAATGAAGTCTATGGTGCAGACCGTCAGAAACTGGTCCCGACAGATGTAGGTATCGTAGTGAACGATTTCCTTGTCGAATATTTCCCAAAAGTTTTGGAGTATAGTTTCACCGCCAACGTAGAAAAGGAACTGGATAGTATCGCAGAAGGCGGGCAAGCATGGACAGATGTAATCGCGAGGTTCTATACTCTCTTCCACGACAACGTAGAGAGCGTGAAGTCCGAACGGATGGATCGCCGTGTGGGAGAGAGAGAGATTGGGATCGATCCCGATAGCAAGTTGCCGGTCTTTGCGAAGATTGGACGCTTTGGTCCTATGGTACAGATAGGAGAGTCCTCATCCGAAGGACCGAAGCCCCGCTTTGCCTCTATCCCGTCTACGATGTCATTGGAGACGATTTCGCTTGCCGAGGCTCTTGAGTTATTTAGTCTCCCGAGACTTTTGGGCGAGTACAAGGGCAGCGGAGTCGAAGCGAATACGGGGCGTTTCGGTCCTTACGTAAGGTGCGGTAAGCTCTTTGCAAGCATCCCCAAGGATGTGAGTCCGTACGAGATTACTTTCGATGAGGCGTGCAAGCTGATAGATAAGAAGATAGAGGCAGAGAGTAATAAGCACATTGCCTCCTTTGGCGATGACAAAGACCCGATCCTGGTGCTCAATGGTCGCTTTGGTCCGTATATCTCTTACCAGAAGAAGAACTTCAAGATCCCTAAGTCTACCGACCCTCTTACTTTGGACGAGGCGATGTGTCGTAAGTTGATAGAAGAGGGTAGCAAGGAGACTAAAGAAAAGAAAGGCAACAGCTCTCGCAAGACTACCGCAAGAGGAACTGCAAAGAGTACAACAGCCAAGAAAAAGAGTTGATACCGATGATACTTACGGATGACAAATATCTCTTGCTCATCGATACCTCGACAGAAGTCTGTTCGGTAGCACTGGCGCATCCGAGCGGTGTCGTCGCTCAGGAGTTGGAGCCGACCGGAAGCCGTCACTCGGCACTTATCGGCGACTTTGCCGAGAAGGTCCTGCGCTACCTGCCCGAGGGAGCTTCGCTCGGTGCCGTAGCAGTGGCAGAGGGGCCCGGTTCTTATACAGGACTTCGTATAGCAGCCTCCTTTGCCAAGGCTATATGTATGGTACGTCACATCCCGCTTGTGGCGGTATCTACTCCCGAAGTGATGCTTTGCCGGTACCTGTCGCTGTACTCAGAGCAAGCGACAGAGAGCAGTATCTTTATGCCTATGATAGATGCTCGGAGGATGGAGGTTTATACCGCTTTATACAGATCCGATGGCTCTTCCATGTGTGATGTCCGTGCCTTGATCCTCGAAGACCGCGAAGCCATGGCGGAAGTCTCCCGACTGTCTGAGGGTAGGGAAGTGATATACTTCGGCGATGGTGCCGAGAAAGCACAGGAGATCATGGCACATAATATCCCGAGTAGTCGCTTTGTAGACGGTGTGCGACCCCAAGCAGGAGCTATGCTCTCTGTCGTGCTTGATCGGCTGGCGAAGGGGACCCTTTGCGATATTGCCTATTGGACTCCGTTTTATCTCAAAGAGTACGAAGCGAAGATAAGCACGAACAAAGTACTTGGCAACGTACGTACATAGTATAGAGAGAGCATAAGATAAGGGGCTGTGTCTGCACTTCGACACAGCCTTTTTTGTATTGTGTCTGCCGGTATGTGGTGCTTTATGCAAGAGCAATCATGCTCGGGTGCGGATACAAACTTAGAGATTACGGGATATGAAGTGGTTTTCAGCGGCTGATCGTTACTTTTCAGTAGCTGATAACTAATAATCCGGGGGGTGAAAGTTACTTTTCACCCCCGGATTACACCTTTGGATGCGGTAGGGGGTAATTTTGTTGCACGTTATCTGCACTTTTTCGTTGCGTACAGATCATAAAGAGACTGCGCCATAATTAAGATTATGGCGCAGTCTCTGTCTCTATATTACGTATCTTATCTTACTTCGCAAAGGCAACCGATCGAGTTTCCCTAATGACCGTAATCTTGACTTGACCCGGATAAGTCATCTCATCCTGGATCTTCTTCGCAATCTCTGCCGATAGTTGTTCGGTACGGATATCGTCTACCTTGTCCGCTCCTACGATCACACGTAGCTCACGACCCGCCTGGATGGCATAAGTCTTGATGACGCCAGGGTAGGAGAGTGCGAGCTTCTCGAGGTCATTGAGGCGTTTGATGTAAGCCTCTGCTATCTCTCTGCGTGCTCCGGGACGTGCACCGGAGATGGCGTCGCATACCTGTACGATAGGAGCGATCAGGGTCTCCATCTCTACTTCATCGTGGTGTGCGCCGACAGCGTTGCAGATGTCCGGCTTCTCTTTGTACTTCTCACAGAGCTTCATACCGAGAAGAGCGTGTGGCATTTCCGGTTCATCATCGGGCACCTTGCCTATATCGTGGAGGAGACCTGCACGCTTAGCTTTCTTGGGATTGAGACCCAGCTCTGCCGCCATGACGGCACAGAGGTTGGCAGTCTCGCGAGAGTGCTGGAGGAGGTTCTGTCCATACGAAGAGCGGTACTTCATCTTCCCGACAAGGCGTACCAGCTCGGGATGCAACCCATGTATGCCAAGGTCGATGACGGTACGCTTCCCTGTCTCGATGATTTCCTCTTCGATCTGCTTACGCACCTTGACCACTACTTCCTCGATACGTGCAGGGTGGATGCGTCCATCCTGCACGAGCTGATGCAGCACCAGGCGGGCAATCTCACGACGTACGGGATCGAAGCAGGAGAGTACGATAGCTTCTGGCGTGTCGTCCACAATGATCTCGACTCCGGTAGCGGCTTCGAGTGCCCGGATGTTGCGTCCTTCACGACCGATGATACGCCCCTTGATCTCGTCGGAGTCGATATGGAAGACGGTCACAGAGTTTTCGATGGCTGTCTCTGTCGCTACCCTTTGGAGGGTTTTTATAACAAGTTTCTTTGCCTCCATATTAGCCGTGAGTTTGGCTTCATCCATAATCTCAGCGATGTATGCGGAAGCGTCGCCACGAGCTTCGTCTTTGATGGACTCAATGATGCGCTCTTTGGCTTCGACTGCAGAGAGCCCGGAGATGCTTTCAAGCTCAGCGAGTCCCTTTTTCTTTAGTTCTTCGAGCTCAGTTTCCCGCTCCTTTACAAATTCAAGTTGAGTCTGGAGGTTCTCTCGTATGGCATCGTTGTCTTTGGATTTCTTGGTGAGCTCTTCCTGACGTTGCTGAAGAGCTTGCTCTCTACTCTTTAGTTTTGTCTCAATCCCCTGGAGTTTGGATTGGCGTTGAGAGATTTCTCTGTCGAGGGTTGCCTTTTGTTTGAGGAACTGTTCCTTGACCTCGAGCATTTTGTTTTTCTTGATTACTTCGATCTCTTCCTTAGCCTTCAGCATATACTCCTCGTTCCGGGTCTCGACGGCTTTGGTCATGATGCGCCACATGACGTAACCTCCGATGGCGAAGAGGACGAGAAGTCCCAGGATAAGTACAATAAGTAGTGTTGTATTCATCGTTCTTCTGTGTCTATAATAATAAAATAAAAATCATCCTAAGCTCCCTTGCGACATTCATCTGTCCGGGGGAAAGTAATACAATCTCACTGACTTTGCTTGGATGGAAAGTGCTGCTTTGCTCGACAGCAATGGGCAATAAGTCTCGAAGCATCAGCTCTATGGTTCACTCTTTCGGGTGAGGATAGAGGGCTGTGTCCAGCTTCTCTTTGAGGAGTTCCAGGCGTTGGCGTACAGCTTGTTCTCTCTCTTTGGCCTTCATTTCCTCTACTTGTGCTGCAAAGTGAAGGGCAGTGTATCTCAGGAGTTCGACATCTGAGGTGTGCTCGTTGCCATACTTTGCTTTGTAGAGTGCAAGTATCCTATTGACTTCGTAAGCAGCTGTACGGATGTGTTGCTCATCGGGCCGGTCGATTTTTAGCGAGATGATGTCGCCATCTACCTTGACAGTAATGTCGAGCTTATTGTAAGAGCCGGAGCTCCGTATAGGTGTCTTGGTACTCACTGCACTGAAGAAGAAATACTGTATGTCGTCGTACTTAAACGCTTCTTTCCAAATAAGCAATGCAGGTCTCCACCTCTTTGGCGATGTTGTCTATTTCCTCTTTGAAGCCGGCTATGTCCGCCTGTGCTTCTTTCGCGTCTTTGACATACATCGATGCGATGGATAGCTGCCGGTTTAGTGCCTTGATTTTCGCCTCTTGAGCATCATTGAGTGCGGTCAGACGGGCGTTTTCTGCTATAAGCGTACGGATGTGCTCCGCCTGTTGTTGGCTCAAGCGAATGAGGTGTTCGAGGCGTTGCTCTACATCTCTCAGCAGTCGTTCGTCGCTTACACTCATCAAGGTACTCCCAAACTCGTAGCAAATATATAAAAAAAGGTGGGATGAGCCAACATATTGACAGGATAAACAGTATCGTCGCTCCTTGTTGGGTCACTTGAGACAGGGACAGAGGTTTATGCTCTTACCGAAAGTGCAGAACCCTCTGTGCTCTGTCTCTGTCACTTGCCCTTGGCAACTATCGTGAGCGAGTGCGGTAAGGAAATCTGTCGTTACGGTATCTGAAGTTGCTTTCTGATCTTGAAAAGTAATAATCAGCCGCTGAAAATTGCTTTCCAGCTCCTGAAAATTAATTTTCAGGAGCTGACCCCCACGTCATATCCCGTAATCCCTAAGTTTGTATCCGGTCTTGGGTGTGATTGCTCTTGCATATAGTGTTACGTATCAGTGGGGACAATACAAAAAGGGCTGTGTCGAAGTGCAGACACAGCCCCTATACAGATAGATTGCTCTCCCGTACCTCTATTGAGGAGGAAGGACGGGATTACTTCTCCGGGGTAGGGTGCGCGATGTCTCGTGCTACCTGTCCCCACATGAGCTTCTGGCGTAAGGTGTCGTAGAATGTATGTGTCGGGTGACGGACGATACGGACGTCCTTGCAGGAGCGTGCCACTCTGATCTTCGCCGAGCCAGGGAGCGGTGTACTCTGCCCATCGGAGGATAGGAGGATGGCATCGTTTCGGGTCGTGACATTCATCTCTATTACCACACTGTCCGGTATGACGAGGGGGCGCATATTAAGCATATGTGGTGCCACAGGTGCCAGTAGAAGTACGGGCGTCTCAGGATGAAGGATCGGCCCCCCTACGCTGAGCGAATAGGCCGTAGAGCCTGTGGGTGTGGAGACAAGCAGGCCGTCTCCCTCGAATGTCGCTACCGGATCTCCGTCGATACGTGTATGCACACCTATCATACTGGCAGTGTCTCGCTTGAGGATCGCAACCTCGTTGAGAGCAGGGGCGAGATGCTGTACCTCTCCATCTATCTCTGTCGATACTTCGAGTAGGGAGCGTACTTCGGTCTCGTAGCGACCGGCCACGATGTCGCCCCATATATCGGAGAGCTCATCGGGACAAGTCCCGGCAAGGAAGCCGAGTCTGCCGGTATTGATACCGAGGATATTGGCAGAGGTCCCGGCAATCAGCTTGGCTGCTCTGAGGAATGTGCCGTCGCCCCCTATACTCACGAGTAGGTCTGTGGCGGGATTGCTTCGTACATTGGCGGCAAACTCTTTGGGTAGCTCTATATCGAGCTTCGTGAGGTAGTCGAAGAATTTCTGATCAATCCTCACTCTGTGCCCGGCACTTCCCTCTATGATGGTTGAGATGAGGCGGCGCAGGACATCTACGGTACACTTCTGATGGACAGATCCTATTACTGATATGATCATATTGGAGTGGAAATTGGATTTGAAAAGTCTATTCGTCTACATAACGACCTACCTTGACTCTGCGAGAGGTGTCGTAGGGAGTGACTGAGTGGAAGTCGTTGTTGGGTACTACTGTATTATTCCTGAATACGAGCTCACGCACAGAATGGGCGTAATACAATGGGGTCTGAAATGTCTCGAATGTATTCCCTTCGATGCGAATCTTGCCATGATAGTAGCTTGAATCTGAGGACTCCGAACGGATCACAGGGGAAATAGAGATGATGCCGTCCGTAAACTGGTACATCGCTGTAAGGGCATTCACGAAACGATTGCCCGAGATGAGTACTTCTTCGCACGGTCCGCTCTCGTACCAACCATTGGCGTCTCCGCACAGGAGTACGGCACTGCCGTGGGTGTGATCGAACAGGTTGTCAGTGCAGACCACCTTCTTCCTTGTAGAAAAGAGGGTTCCGCGTGCTCTGTTATTGGTGATTGTGTTGTGAGAGAAGGTTACTTCGGGGTAGGCGGATATATTCTCAACCGCCAAAGGATGGCTTCCTTCCATGACAAGGCCGGGTAGAGGTGAGGAGAGGGTAAGGAGGTGTGTCACTCCGTCAGCGTCAAGAGCAGTCATCTGATCTATTGTCGTGCTGAAAAGTGAGGATAGGCTGTTCCGGTCTATCAGGGTCAAGGAGTCGCCCTGCTCGTACCAGGGGATACCGAATGTCTGTTCGTGTGCAAAGCTGACCCGCAACGTGCGGTCGTCCATAATGGAGTCTACTCTCAGGTATGTACCGTGAACGTTGATGGCATCGTCGGCCATGTGTTCGTAATACCCGTGAAGGGAGGTGATAATGCCCTTGCATCCCGAGAAGTGTGTGGCATCGGCCTGAAGGGTGAAGTACCTTTCGCTACCCTTGGGGACCGTAACCTTGAACCCATCGAGCAAGATGTCTTCACTATGCTGAGCGATCAGTCCCATCCCTTCGGCGTAGTGTACTGTGACATCCTTTACCTCTATGTCCTTGCAGTCAGATAATACGATCCCGGGAGTAGGGCGATAGTAGGTGCGGAGGATATACTTATTGCCGGGTGTCAGGTAGGGTGTCTCGCTCCATCCTCTCAGTTGTAGGAGATGGGGTTCTACTTCCATTATCTCTTTTGGGTCGAATGATATGTCGGACCTCCCCGGTACCATGTGCCGGTTTTTCAGGAATGGCATCGCTACAAATGGCATGAGGTCGAAGCCTTCTCCATGCACCACGAGCCGATTGTCTCTGATGGAGTAGTGAGTCTCTCCGATAAGTCGCACTGTCACATCCTCCCTCGCGCTGTCAATCTCGAGGATTTCTATCTGCGTGAGTGCGGGACGTGGATAGTCGATACTGAATCCCGAGAGTGTAACATCCGATGACTCCTCTATAAAGAACGGTATCACTCTCCCATGAAAAAGCAACCTTGCTCCTTCTCCTACCACTTTTATCTCCTTAAACCCCGAGAGATCGAAAGCAATCTTGCGCTCACGGACATGGTCGTGATTGGAAATGAATACCTCTCGTGCCGATAAATGATCGGGATAGATGTGATACTCTCCGTTGCCGAGGTCGATAATTACCGATCTCCCTTGCTCTTTGTATACCTGAGCGTCTGCAATCAGTTGCCGGAGTGCCGGAGAAGTATCTTCTCCGTGACCCTGATGTGCAGTGTAGTCCGTTAGGTAGAGTATGTGCTCATTTCCCTTCTTGCTGCTGCATGCTAAAGATACTGTGAGAAACAGTACGCATAGGAGAGTGCGAAGAGATGTCGCTGCTCTGCGGGCGTTCATAGGCTATCGCTTACGGAGGATGCTATTGACGACACGTACGGTAGAGATAATCTTGCCGCCTTGAGTCGTGATGTCTACATTCCAGACGTGGGAACTTTTCCCTTTGTGTATGATAGTGCCGATGGCTTTGACTACTTCTCCCTCATGAGCCGATGAGATGTGATTGCCGCTGACCTGCATACCGACTTGCATTTCATCCTCATCCAGTAGAATTACCGACCCGAACCCCGCTACGGTTTCGGCAAGAGCGAGGGAAGCCCCTCCGTGTAGGATCCCCATCGGTTGGCGAGTACGTATGTCCACGGGCATGGTAGCTTCGACCCGCCCTGGCTCAAGATGTGTACAACGGATGCCGAGGGAGTGCATGAGCGTATTGTGTGCGAGCGCATTGATTGCGTCAAGATCTATCTCCTCTTGCTCCTCTGCGTGGGTAATGTATTTACTAATAAGGTGAGCAACTCCGTCTTCTGTATTTGACTTTGTTATATAATCGGCACATTGCTTTACCGCTTCGGTGGCATTCGCCATAGCAACGCCAAGTCCGGCAATCTGTATCATCCCGACGTCGTTATAGCTATCTCCCACGGCAATCACCTCGGACCTGTCCATCCCAAGTTCCGTAAGAAGGAAGTCAAGGGCCTTGGCCTTGTCCACGCTATATGGGACAATGTCCAAGAAGCCAGGTGCAGTCTCAAAGCACCCGATGCGGTTCCCCAGCTCGGACTCTATCGCATGTCTTACCTTTGCTATATCCCTCGGATCTCCTAAGACTGCGCATTTGAATGGTGGCCGATTTACTGCTGCGACAAAGTCTTCCACGACGGAGATGTCCATATCATTATTGATTTGACTCTCTTGAAGCACACCTTCATGTGTATCTTCTTCGGTGATTATGCTTTCGCGTCTGTATGAGATGATCGGGAGACCGTGCTCTTTGGTGATTTGGTATAGACGGGGGATGAGATCGAGACTTATTGTGTTGCGGACGAGGATCGCATTGTCTATACAAGAGGTTACCTTCCCTCCATTATAAGAGAGGATATATCCGCCATATTGAGCGAGTCTGAGCTCTGCTGCATACGGTTGAACCCCGAATGTCGGCCTACCCGATGCCAGGACGATAACGTATCCTTCTTTTTGTAGATTGATTATGGCATTGAACGTGCTTGGGGAGATTCTCTTATTGTCATCGAGCAGAGTGCCGTCCAAGTCCAGTGCCAGTAGTTTGTATTTTCTGTTCATAATCTTTCAAGTTCGGTTATTGTTGTCTGAAAGATACAACAAAAATCCGAGACATAGTACTGAAAAAGCGGAGTCCCGAGTGCTTGTAGAGCAAAGAGACTCCGC
>JBHBLB010000070.1:0-49838 GCA_041791495.1 Porphyromonas sp. | reverse complement strand
TGTATCATTATTGGCAGAAACCACCAGGGTGCTCATGACAAACGTGAGCAGGAAAAGGATCTTTTTCATTGCTGTATCGAATTTTGAGATGATGATTAGTTAGATAAGAGCTTTGGCGTCCTCTTCAGTGAGGGCTTTACCTGCGCCACCGAATTCGTGCAGTGCACCGAAAACTTCCAGACGCAAGCTCTCGCTGATGCCGCCGATACATACAGGGGCAAAGCCACTATCCTTGATAAGAGCCTCGATGTCAGCACTCGCTTCGGGACAGTCTCCGGCATAGAAGAGGACGTGCCGGGGCGTGGTGTATGCCTGGGCTCGGAGCGACGCTACTCCGAGTGTACCGAAGGCTTTGACCAGTACGACATCGGAGGGAAGCCGGGTCGCTATCAGCTGACCGGCACTCTCGTTATCGTTCACGATCTTACGGAGATTACCGTTTTCGTCAGGTGCAATGGGATTGGATGGATCGATGATGACCTTGCCGGAGAGAGCCGATGCATATCTTTGGATGAATGGTACAATCTCAGGGTAAGGTATAGCAAGCAAGATGAGATCTGCCTGCTCGATGGCAGTAGGGATGTCTAATACTTCGGCAGCTAAGCCCCACCGCTGTGCAATGGTTGCCACTTGTCCGAGATCTCTTCCCGAAACAATGAAGCTACGGGGCGATTTGCTGAGGTTATCTGCTACGGCAGAGCCGATGTTTCCTACGCCAATAATGGCTAATTTTTTGCTGGTTGTCATACGCTTTGATTGTTTACAGTTATTATTTATCTGTCAATGCAAAGGTATGGTAGACCGAAAAAGTCACCAATGAACTATATTAAGACTTTGGCTTGAACTAGATTAAGGGTATGGATAGGGTCACTTGGCAGGACGGACTAGTCGACTCTTTATCTTACTAAGAAACTCAGGCGTAATGCCCAAATACGAAGCAATCTGAACGGCAGGTATGCGACTTACCAGATGAGGGAACTGTTCAGTAAACATTAGATACCGATCCTCGCTGCGGATGCTGTGGGTCAATACAAGACGCATCTGGATATCGCTGTACGCATCTTCTGTAATCACACGAAAATAGCGGTCGAAGATATGATGTTTGTTCCATAACCCCCAAAGGTCTTCTCTGCGAATGAGTAGAACCGAACTCGGTTCCAGTGCATCAATGTAGAAGTGGCTGGGGCGTATTTGATGCAAACTCGAAAGGTCGGCAATCCAATATCCCTCGGTAGCGAATAGGACACAATGCTCCCTCCCGTCGGGATCTATATAATACATCCGTAGGCAACCCGAGACCACGAATGCATAATGTCTACACACATCGCCGGCCTGGAGTAAGTACTGCTTGCGTCTCAACTCACGGGGTTCCACTACTGATGATAAAGCTTCGCGCTCCTCCGTTCGGAGCTCACGAATAGCTCTGAAAGCTTCAAATAAACTATCCAATGACATAAATCTAATCCAATTAGTCTCAGGCGCAAAGATAGTTTTTTACCTTGACCGACAGATAGATTTCTTCTGTGATAGTTGACTCCTAAAGTTGTCGTGATAATGGGCTTCGATATAGAAAGGGGGGCGTACACTTGCTGCCTTCGTTAAGAGAAGCATTTCTAAGTCTGTCTGTGGAGATCTGCTTATCGTTGTATTGATATACTTTTCATCGAAGGGAGATAAAGTGAAAGGCTGTGTGGCACTTGGGAGTGATCCCTGCCGCACAGCCTTATATTGTGGATTATCTGTCGGATCTCTTATGAGACGACTTCGAGGAGGATAGAGAAGGGCATCACCCTCTGGGGATAGGCATTCATCAGATCCAGGAGGATCGGGTCGCGCATCTCATCGAATGCCGAGAGGGCATCGAGGTCGTCGCAGTCGAACTGTACGGCGTAAGCCGCCATATCTTCCATCTCTCCGCTGTGCACAATGGCGAGCATGGGTGTATGCCAGTGCGGGTACTTGCCCCATGCCGGCATGAGTGTCTCACGGAGATAAGTGAGGACTTCGTCCTTGACTTGTGCTGTGCAGTGTACGGTGATGTTGTACTTATATCGTGTCATGTGTCAGAGGTTGATGTTTAGTTCGTACAGAGGGGAGACGGAAGAGCGACCGAGGACATGGAGGTCGAGGTCTTTGCCTACCCGTATGCCTTCGTTGAAGAGCCGGTGCTCCATCGTCTTGAATGCGAGGTCGGGATGGTTGTTGTGCTTACTGAGGTGGCAGAGAGCCAGAAACTTGAGGTCGAGGTGGTAGCTCTCGGCGATGAAGTTGGCCGCTTCCACATTGCTGATGTGTCCGGAGCCGGAGGTGATACGTTCCTTAAGAAAGTCGGGATAACTCCCACCGGTGAGCATCTCAGGGTCATAGTTGGACTCGAAGACCAGGAAGTTGCTCCGCTCCACTGCCGTACGTATCTCGGGAGATACGTGCCCGATGTCGGTGATGAGCGAGAAGACCCCCGCACTTGTCGTGACGCTGTACCCTACCGTATGGCAAGCGTCGTGGGGGACTTCGAAAGAGAGGATCTCCATCCCCGCCACCACTTCGACCGCTCTACCGACCTCCATCTCCCGTATGTAGGGTGTGAGGTCTTCGGAGATGTAACGACTGCCGGCAAGGATGGCGGCAACTTTAGGGCTCGCATAGACCGGAATGTCGTGACGTGTCGCAAGGAGTCCCACGCTCCGTACGTGGTCGGCATGGTCGTGAGTGATAAAGATACCGGAGATCTCCTCAGGCTGTACGCTCAGGGTCTTGAGTCGCTGGAGTATAGTGCGTGGTGCCACCCCGGCATCTATCAGGATGGCTGTATCACGGTAGCGGAGGTAGTAGCAGTTGCCACTGCTCCCGCTGCCCAAACTGGCGAAATGCATCGAGTCCCCTCTCTCGGGAGGAAATAGCGGCCGGATACGCAGTCCTTGTGTCATAGTCCTATCGTAAAGATCAGTCCCATAGGGAGACCGCAGCACACTCGTCCGGCTTGTTGTGATCTATGGTAAATTCTCCCCTCAGGTTGGTCTCCATGAGTTGCTTCACTTCGGTGCAAGTACGTCCGTCTCCAAGGAGTAGCATGAGCTTGGCGACCGCACTCTCCGTAGTACTGTCATAGCCGCTCACGACGCCTGCACCTATGAGCTTGATGCCTGTCTCGTATCGTTTCATCTGTACGCTGCCGACCATGCACTGTGTCACATTGACAATGACGATGCCTCGGTCTACGGCTTCCTTAAGAGCTTGCAGGAACCATAGGGAACAGGGTGCGTTCCCACTACCGAATGTCTCCAGTACCACACCCTTTACGCCCGGGGTAGCCAGCACGCCTCTTACGACGGCTTCGGAGATCCCCGGGAATAGCTTGAGGATCACTACCCGGCTATCGAGCGATGTGCGTGCGCGCAGAGGTCGCCCCTCCTTGGGCGGAGCGAGACGTACCTTACGGTCGTAGTGAATGTTGATGCCTACGCGGGCAAGGGGAGGATAGTTTGGGGATGCGAACGCAGCGAACTGGTCCGATGAGACTTTGGTACAACGATTGCCTCGGAAGAGGAGATTGTCGAAGAGGACACATACTTCTGTCACGTACGGGTGCCCATCTTCATCTTTCGCTGCAGCGATCTCTATGGCAGTGATTAGGTTCTCTTTGCCATCGGTACGTAACTGCCCTATGGGAAGCTGCGATCCCGTGAGGACAACCGGCTTGCCCAAGTCTTCGAGCATAAAGCTAAGTCCCGAAGCCGTGTATGCCATCGTGTCTGTGCCATGTAGTACCACGAAGCCGTCGTATGCGTCATAGTTGTCTCGGATGATCTCCACAATCTTGACCCATGAGTCGGGTCCCATCTCGGAGGAGTCCTTGACCGGGTCGAACGAGATCGTCTCTATCGCAAAGCCGAACCGCTTGATCTCCGGTACATGTTCCTCAATGTATCGGAAGTCGAACGCTTCGAGGGCTCCGTTCTCAGGGTTCTCGATCATCCCGATGGTCCCTCCCGTGTATATCATCAATACCGAAGCCTTGTCTGTTGTACTCTTCTCTGTGCTCATATTATATATGATTCTTTGCCGTCCGGCAGTAATTATTTAGTATCTCTGTCCGATAAAGGTGTACAAATTTACGCATTCCCCCTGATTTAACGCTGCATCTATCGAGGAATGATCAGAGGATAAGGAGGGCAATGGCTGCGCAGGCTTCGGCATCGGCAAGGGCATGATGATGGTGGCGCAAGTCGTAACCGCAGTGTGCCGATACGGTATGGAGCTGGTGGTTGGGCAGCTCCTTGCCGAAGGCGTACCTTGATGCTCTGCAAGTACAGTGGAATATGTATTCGGGGTAAGGGAGATCGTAGGCAGCGTGGACTGCACGGAGGCATCGCTCGTCAAAGGAACTATTGTGCGCCACAAGGGGTAATCCCTCCAAGAGAGGGACGAGCTTCTGCCATACTTCAGGGAAATTGAGGGCCCCATCAGTGTCTAAACGTGTCAGCCCGTGTACGGCTGTCGTCCACTGCGTATAGAAGTTGGGCGTGGGGCGTATGTATTCGTATGCTTTCTCTGTCACGACCCCTTGGCGCACGACAACGATACCGACACTGCACACACTGGATGCGTGATGATTGGCGGTCTCGAAGTCTATGGCAGCAAAGTCCTTCATAGAGAAAGATGCTATTACTTACTCTTCTGCTGTTGGATGGAAAAGTATTGCCAGACTTTGTCTCCTACAGGGTAGGGGGCTACGACATGGAGGGGGGCCTTGCTGATCGGATGAGTGAAGGAGATGCTACGTGCGTGCAGGCAGATAGAGCCGTCGGGATTGGACCGACGTGCACCGTACTTGAGATCGCCCCGAATGATGGTGCGATTGGTACTGAGCTGGCAACGTATCTGATGGTGTCTCCCGGTCTTGAGTTGCACTTCGAGGAGCGTGTAGTGGTCGGACTGTCCGATGATACGATACGACAGTTCGGCTCGCTTGGCTCCTTGTGTGCCCGAAGCGACGGGGTAGGATTTGTTTTGCTGCTCGTTCTTTTTGAGGAAGTGCACGAGAGTGCCCTCGGATTGTGTCGGGGGAGACTCTACTATGGCATGGTATGTCTTGCGTACGGCATCGGCACGAAAGAGGTCGTTCATCCTGCTTAGTGCCTTGCTGGTCTTGGCAAAGACGACAACCCCGGAGACAGGACGATCAAGGCGATGCACGACCCCGAGGAATACGTTCCCCGGCTTGTCGTACTTCGCCTTGAGATATTGTTTGAGGATGTCTATGAGAGATTCATCTCCGGTCTTATCACCTTGTACGATCTCTCCCGCCTCTTTATTGACGATGAGGAGATGGTTGTCTTCGTAGAGTACGTTCATCTTGTCATCGGTTAGATATATCACATGACCATACCACCGCAGACGTTGAGCACCTGCCCGGTAATATAGGCGGCTCCGTCCGATGCAAGGAACGCCACTGCCGAGGCTACATCCTCGGGCGTACCGCCACGGCGAAGAGGGATGGTCTTAACCCAGTCTGCCACCACCTTATCATCGAGGACGGCGGTCATATCTGTCTGGATAAACCCTGGCGCAATGGCATTGACACGGATACCACGGCTTCCCAGTTCCTTTGCGAGAGACTTCGTGAACCCTATCACTCCTGCTTTTGAAGCAGCGTAGTTGGCTTGCCCTGCATTCCCGGTAACTCCTACAACCGATGATATATTGATGATGGATCCTTTGCGTGCACGCATCATCACGGGAGTGATAGCGTGGGAGAGGTTGAAGACACTTTTGAGATTCACGGCTATGACTTCATCCCATTGTTGTTCGCTCATACGCATGATGAGAGTATCCTGGGTGATACCTGCGTTATTGACGAGGATATCTACTTGCCCGAAGTCTCGGATCACCTCTTCGACAAAGTCGTGAGCTGCTTTGAAGTCTCCCGCATCGGTAGCATACGCACGGGCACGTACTCCGAGGGCTTTGAGCTCCTCTTCGAGTGAAGCGGTGTTATCATTTAGTGAGCGTCCTGTAAATACCACATCCGCACCTTGGCGTGCTAATTCAGTAGCGATGGCTCTGCCGATGCCTCTTGAGCCTCCGGTGACGATCGCCACCTTGCCTTGTAGAAGTTTCATTTCTGTAGTGTTCTTTCGTGTTTGAGATTATTATATATCCTCCTTTACTGCTATAGCTGAGCAGGGTTTGTTGGCAATCCCATTGAGGATAAACTTCCGAATGAGTCGATTGATGTCCATGGGATCTGTAGCCTTACGAGATAGTTGCCCTTTGATGTATGGGACCTCAAGCCCTTTGAGGGAATGGTGCAGGAGGATCGAGATGAATCGAGTATCGGGAATGTCGAACTCCATTGTCGTTACGCCCTCTTTGAGGATCTTTTGCAAGGCTCTTGTTTCTTGTATGTCGAATCTCAAGCGAGCGCGTTCGACGAGAGATATATCTTGGAAGAATGCCGCATTCAATGTGCCGTTACGTCGTACGACTTCGCTAATAAGCTCGAGTCGGCGTTGTATGTAGAGGAAGAGTTTCCGGGTAGCATTCATCGGAGCATCTACTATCGATGCCAACTCTATCGAAAGCGACTCCAGCTCCTGTTCTATAACGGCGGAGAAGACTTCGTTTTTATTCTTGAAATAGGTGTAAAGGGTACGCCTGCCGCGTTTGGACTCGACCGCAATATCATTCATGGTTGTGCGATCATATCCTACAAGGGCAAACAGCCTGCGTGCGGCATTGAGAAACAAAGCTCTTGTTTTATTTATTGTATCCATACGCAGAGAGTGATGTCTCGTATTATTTACTTTTCCCTAAAGAATATATTGATGGGCGTCCCGGAGTAGTCCCAGTTGGCACGAATTTGGTTTTCGAGGAATCGTTTGTACGGTTCTTTGATCCACTGAGGCAGGTTGCAGAAAAAGACGAATGACGGGACTGCCACCTTAGGAAGCATTGTGATATACTTGATCTTGATATACTTTCCTTTCCAAGCCGGGGGAGGCGTCTTCTCAATGATAGGGAGCATGACGCTGTTTATCTGGTTGGTTGGTATGCGAACCTTACGTTTGTCGTATATCTCTTTGGCAACATCAAGTACCTTAAGTATGCGTTGTTTGTTGGTCGCTGAGGTAAAGATGATCGGGAAGTCCGTGAAAGGAGCAAGTCGATCACGTATAGCCGAGGTATAGGAGTCTATTACCTTTTGATTTTTCTCTTCGATGAGGTCCCACTTATTGACGCATACGATAAGTCCCTTTTTATTTTTCTGTATGATAGAGAATATATTGAGATCCTGGCTCTCTATCCCTTTGGTAGCATCAAGCATAAGGACACATATATCGCTGTTCTCGATAGCTCGTATCGAACGTATCACGGAGTAGTACTCCAGATCCTCGTTCACCTTGCCTCGCTTACGGATACCTGCGGTATCGACGAGGCTAAAGTCATGCCCGAACTTATTGTAGTGCGTATAGATCGAATCGCGAGTAGTGCCGGCTATGTCGGTTACTATATTACGATCTTCACCGAGAAACGCATTGATAAGTGATGATTTGCCGGCATTGGGTCGCCCTACAATAGCTATGCGAGGTATATCAGTTTCATCCTCTTTGTCCTCTCCGGCAGGTAGCAGTTCTATGACCTTATCAAGGAGATCTCCTGTCCCGGTACCATTGATTGCCGATAACGGCATCGGATCTCCCAGGCCAAGGCTGTAGAACTCTGCGACATAAGCCTCCATGGAAAAGTTGTCCGCCTTGTTGGCGATAACGATTACGGGCTTTTTACTCTTACGCAATAGCTTTGCTATACCCTCATCTGTCTCCAACAATCCTACCTGAGTATCTACCATGAAGAGGATTACGTCCGCCTCTTCTATGGCTATCTCTACTTGCTTGTTTATTTCTTCTTCGAAGACATCATCGCTTCTTTCTATCCACCCACCCGTATCTACGACGGAGAATGATACGCCATTCCATTCGGTTTTACCGTACTGACGGTCGCGCGTAGTGCCCGGTTCGTCGGTAACGATGGCAGTCCGCGACTGCGTAAGGCGGTTGAAGAGGGTTGATTTCCCTACGTTAGGCTGACCTACTATGGCAACTAATTTGTTCATTGTTCCTACATTGTTTGTTACGATGAGGGAATTACTCCTGCCGGTATCCGAAAGACTTGAGGATGTTTTCCCTATTGCGCCAGTCGCTTTCTACCTTTACGAAGACTTCGAGGAATACTTTCTTTTCGAAAAACTTCTCTATATCGGCGCGGGCTTTCGACGCCATCTTCTTCAGCGCTGCACCTTTATGACCTATGATGATCCCCTTCTGAGAGTCACGCTCTACATATATGACTGCGCTTATGTGTATAAGATCTTTACTTTCTTTGAAGGTTTCTACCACTACTTCGCACGAATATGGTATCTCTTTCTGATAGTAGAGCAAGATCTTTTCACGTATGATCTCCGTGACGAAGAAGCGAGCCGGGCGATCCGTGAACGCATCTTTCTCGAAGTAAGGAGGGGACTCCGGGAGTAGTTCTTTTATACGATCTATTATATAAGGTACGCCCGCTCCGTATAAGGCACAGATAGGTACTATCTCTGCTTTCGGTAGTCGGGTCTGCCACTCTGCTTTCATCTCCGTGAGCTTTTGCGGATCAGAGAGGTCGGCTTTGTTGATGAGGACGAAGACGGGACACTCTACTTTCGCCACTTCTGCGAGGAACTCTTCGTTCTTCTCCCCGGACTCGACCGTATCCGTCACATAAAGCAAGACATCAGCATCCCCAAGAGCCGAGCGGGAAAATCCCAACATCGAGTCTTGCAGTTTGTACTGAGGCTTCAGTACCCCCGGGGTATCGGAGTAGACGATCTGCATCTCCGGGGTATTCACTATCCCCAGGATGCGATGTCGTGTCGTCTGAGCTTTGGAGGTGATAATGGAAACCTTATCCCCTACGAGCTTATTCATCAGCGTGGACTTCCCTACGTTGGGGTTGCCCACGATATTGACGAAGCCCGACTTGTGTCCGGGTTTGACTTCGTTCGGTTGCAGACCGATCAGCTCACTTATTGTAGTCATATGCCCACTTTACGTACGTCGATCCCCAAGTGTACCCGGCACCGAAGGCGGTGAATATCAACTTGTCGCCCTTCCGTAGCTTATCTTCCCACTCCCAGAGGCAGATGGGTATGGTGGCAGAGCTGGTATTGCCGTACTTTTCGATATTGATCATTACCTTCTCCATGGGGAGATTCATGCGACGAGCTGTGGCATCTATGATGCGCATATTGGCTTGATGAGGTACGACCCATGCAATATCCTCGTGCGAGAGACCGTTGCGTTCCACGAGTTCTGCCGAAGTGTCTCCCATCATCGATACGGCAGCTTTGAAGACATACTGCCCTTCCTGATATACATAGTGCCATCTGTTGTCCACTGTTTCGTGGGTTGCAGGGCAAGCCGACCCGCCGGCTTTCATGATGAGATGCTCTTTACCCTCTCCGTCGTTGCGGAGGATGGAGTCGATGATACCATTCCCTTCGCTATTAGGTTCCAGTAGGACGCATCCTGCTCCATCGCCAAAGAGCGGAGCCGTAGCCCTATCCGAGTAGTCGACCGCTGCACTCATCTTTTCGGTACATACCAATAGGACTCTCTTGTAACGCCCGGAAGCGATATAGTTTGACCCTATCTCCAGACCGAAGACAAAGCCAGGGCACGCAGCCTGAATATCGAAGCAGTGAGCATTTGTTATACCGGTATTGTGTGCGATGATGGATGCTGTCGTGGGGAAGTGATAGTCTACCGTGTTGGAAGAGCATATAACCACCTCTATCGACTTGGGATCTATGTTGTGGCGAGTGAGTAAGTCTTCTACCGCCTTTATGCCAAGGTACGATGCGCCTTTGCTTTTGTCTTTGAGGATTCTGCGTTCCTTGATACCTACACGAGTGGTGATCCACTCATCAGTTGTATCAATCAATTTTTCCAGATCGGCATTGGTGAGGACATCTTCGGGAACATAACCTCCGACGGCTGTGATGGCTGCGTAAATCGTTTGCATGATGATATACCTAATTTGTTGTAGTTTAGCGTTGAGTAATAGGCGGGCTCTTTACTTACAGACCACCACCTTAAGTGACAAAGGTACGAAAAAAAAGAAAAGAGTTTCCGAAAAAAGGCTCAAAATTGCACAGAAATGAAAATCTGTGCAATCACATCTTCTCATACCTCTTTCCCGGGCCCTCGGAAAAAAGGTGCGGTAAAGTCCAAAGGGATGTACGGTAAAGTCATTTTGTTTTGCCGCACATCCCTTTGGACTTTACCGTATCTTTTTTCATCCCCTACGTAACGAGGTGACGATGCTCTGTGAAGGGCCTCAATTTTTTCCCCCTGTCCTAAGGACGCGGTGTTGGACTTGTTGTATCCGGATGAGGGAAGGACTGTTTGAGCGGGGAGGGAGATAAGGTGGCGTATCCACTGTTTTGGGTATATCGGGGTAGGGAGGGACGGGGCTAAAATACGTATATTTGTGGTATCGGGAGGTGATTTCTTCTGATGAATACAGGTACAATACACAATATTATATATACAACTATGAGTAACGGATGCGAGTGTCATTGCTCTTGTTCGGCAACCGCTACACATGAGCATGGGGGACTGTCACAGCGCGGGGAGTACCTGCGCCTCGGGTTTTCGGTAGCGATGTTGGCAGTAGGTCTGCTTCTTGCCCTCACGGGATTTGACTGGTGGGGGATGGCGTGGCCTGCCCTTCTTTATTATTTAGCGGCATATCTGCCCGTCGCTCTGCCTGTTGCCAAGGGTGCGTGGGAGCTTTTCAGGCGCGAGAGATCGGTCTTCAACGAATTTACACTCATGCTGATTGCCACGATCGGTGCATTCTATATAGGCGAATATCCCGAGGCCGTGGTGCTTATGGTACTCTATTCGATAGGAGAGATCCTGCAAGCGAGGGCTGTGTGGCGTGCAAGGAAGGACATCGGTGCACTCCTCGATGTACGTCCCGAGCGGGTCCGCCGCCTCCGAGATGGTATAGAGGAGGTGGTCTCTCCCGCAGACGTCCGACCCGGAGAAGTCATACGTCTGCTGCCCGGAGAGCGTCTCCCGCTCGACGGGGTGCTGATGTCTCAGCGAGGGGTACTCGACACGTCGGCTCTCACGGGCGAGACGAAGCCTATGGATATCGAGACCGGGGCATCGGTCCTTGCGGGAGCCATCGTGCAGAGTATGCCTATCGAGGTATGTGTAGATAAACCTTTCGGTGAGAGTATGCTGGCAAAGATCCTGAAGATGGTCGAAGAGTCGGGGGCACATAAGTCAAAGACCGAGGAGTTCATCCGACGTTTTGCCCGCATCTATACGCCTATCGTCACGCTTCTTGCGCTCCTCATCGTCCTGCTGCCCTATCTCTGGTCGTTGTCGAGCGGAGGGTACGACTATGTCTTTGACGACTGGCTCTATCGGGGGCTCGTCTTCCTCGTCACCTCATGCCCTTGCGCCCTCGTGATCAGCGTGCCGCTCTCCTACTTTGCCGGGGTAGGGAGTGCATCGAGACACGGACTTCTCTTCAAGGGGAGTGCGCACCTCGACAAGCTGCGTAGCGTGACGGTGTTTGCTTTGGACAAGACCGGTACGGTGACTTGCGGCACATTCGATGTCGTCGAGACGCACCTTTCCGAGACTGCTCCCGGAGATACCATCGCCTACCTCTGCGCCGTCGAAGCTCACAGTACCCATCCCATCGCACAGACTATATGCCACCACTTCACTTCGTCCGCAACGCCCCCTAAGGTCTATGACGTCGAGGAGGTTGCCGGTATGGGTCTGAGAGCAAAGAGCGAAGCGGGAGAGGAGATCCTCGTGGGGAGTATCGCCATGATGCAGTCGGAGGGGGTGACGCTGCCGGACGGTGTCGTGTCATCGGTACGTACGACTGTGCTCATAGCCATTGCCGGAGTATGGGCAGGGGCGGTGATGCTCGACGACAAGATCAAAGATACAAGCCGTGAAGCCATAGATGCACTCCACAGGTACGGTATACGGGACGTAACGATCCTCTCGGGCGATAGACCCGAGAGTGTGGCGCGAGTCGCTGCTGCAGTGGGTGCAGACACCGCTGTCGGCGGACTCCTGCCCGGCGATAAGGTGGATCGGGTACGGGAGATGATGAGAGAGGGCGAAGTCGTGGCGTTCGTCGGGGATGGGCTCAACGATGCTCCGGTGATGGCTATGAGCGATCTCAGTTTTGCCATGGGTGGTATCGGCAGCGATGCCGCCATCGAGGCGGCAGACATAGTGATCCAGAGCGATGATCCTGCCAAGCTCCCCCAATCCATAGACATCGCCCGATATACGTATCGGATCGTGTTGCAGAATATCTCCTTCGCTCTTGGCTTCAAAGTCCTCATCATGGCTCTGGCATCCTTAGGCGTGGCATCCCTTGCCTTGGCAATCATTGCGGATGTCGGGGTCTCCCTCCTCACGGTGCTCAATACTCTGAGGGTGCTCAAGCACTCGCCACAGACCGAGCGCTGACCAATAGAGACGGTGTCCCGACCAAAGTCAGGGCACCGTCTCTATTTTATCCGGACACTGTGAGAAGTCTCCGATATACCGGTACGCAATTCTCCATTACCGTATCCGAAGACGTGTTCAGGGGCGGAAAACTATCTTTCCGCCCCTGATTATTGGTTTTCCGTCCCTGAAAAGTAATCTTCAGGAGCGGCACATAGGTTCGTATCCCAATGTGCGGGAGTTTTTGTCCGCACCCTTAGGTTTATCTTTCAGGGGATTGTGTAGGCTCAGACCTTACGCAAGCGGATACCCCTCACGGCATGGTTGTGCCCCTTCTCCAGTATGAGGTCGCTCCGAAAGCGAGTGGGGAGGATGTTCTGCTCGAGGTTGGCAAGGTTGATCTCCTGCCAGATGTTGTCGGCTGTCGCACGTGCCTCTGCCTCGGATAGGTCGGCGTATCGGGAGAAGAAGGAGTCGGGGTCGCAGAATGCGGTACGTTGGAGCTTGAGGAACCTAGAGATGTACCAGTCCCTAAGGTCAGCTTCGTCTGCATCTACGTATATGGTGAAGTCGAAGAAGTCGGACACGAAGACTTGCCGTTTCGGTTTCTCCGGCGAGGTTTGCACCTGAAGGACATTGATCCCCTCGACAATGAGGATGTCGGGATTGTCTACGACCTGTACCTTGTCCGGGATGACGTCGTAGTTGAGATGGGAGTAGAGCGGAGACTCGAGGGCTCTGCGCCCCGACTTGACGGATGAGAGGAAGTTGAGGAGCTTGACTGCGTCGTAACTCTCCGGGAACCCTTTGCGGTTGAGTATGCCTCTCTCCTCGAGGATACTGTTGGGATAGAGGTAGCCGTCCGTAGTGACGAGATCGACCTTCGGCGTAGCGGAGTGCATCGAGAGCAGCTTCTGCAATACCCTCGCTGTGGTGCTCTTCCCCACGGCTACGCTTCCCGCTATGCCGATGACGTAGGGTATCTTGGAGCTTTTGCGGCCGAAGATGGTATTGTACTCGCTATGGAGTTTCCTGCGATGCGCTACGTGTATCTGGAGGAAGCGGCACAATGGTAGGTAGATCTCCTGTATCTCCTCGAAGGTCAAGGGTTCGTTGAGCCCGGTGAGCTGGGAGAGATCTATCTCGTTGAACGGAAAGTCGGGATGATTGTCGAGCTTGCTCCACTCTTGCCTCGTGAAGCTCTGGAAGGGTGAGAAGGTCGCAGTGTAGAGCGGTGCGGAGTCTGATTTCATTATGGTGCCGGAGGTAGGAACCTTCGATATTATTGGTGTTGCGTATTTGTATCTTCTTTTACAAATGTACATCATTTCCCTGATATGGAAATATCGGGCTCTCTCTCCGCTCGAAGTGAGATGTACAAACCGAAAGACAGGGCTTCGTCCCAGAAGCGATCGTAATGTACGGGAAGTGACTTCGGGTCTTCGACGGGGTCATAACTTTGTCTTGTCAAGGGTCGGAAGGATCTGCCGGACGGAAAGAGTAGAGAGCTGTCGAAGAGTCCAACGAAAAGCACGATACCATGAAGCACACCTCCCCCGTCACTCAATACCATATAGCGCGCACCGAAAAGTAGTCTCCTCTCGCCCGATGACACAAGAGAACCCAAACGTATTCGATAACCAACCAAAAAACACAGTTAGAATTATGGCAATTCAATTCAAAGTAAGACAGATCAACAGCAAACTGAACAATCCGGAGAATCCGAAGCCCGTCTTCTTCGCAAGTACAAAACAGGTGGGACGTGTCAATATCTATACCCTTGCCGATGATATCTCGGGGCGTTGCACCCTGCACTCGGCAGATATCATTGCGGTACTCGAAGCGATGTCGGACGCCATGATCCACTACCTCTCTCTCGGCTACGGCGTGGACCTTGGCAGACTTGGCAGTATGTACACTACCATCCGAAGCAAAGCCACAGGGGTTGCCAAGGACTTTACTATCGGTAACATCAAAGGTGTCTCGGTACGATTTGCTCCGAGTCTCAAGATCAAAGAGGCAATGAAGCGCGTAAGCTACAATGGAGAGGTATCGCTTCCTGCAGGTACTCCTGCCGCAGGCGGTGGCACAGGTACTCCCTCCGTTCCCGGTGTGGGTGAGTAATCCTTAGTCCCGGAACCGGACTGTGCTCCCTTGGGTCCGTGCAGCCCGGCTCCACTTAACCGCTTAATGACAGATAATACCATGGAAGAGATAAAGAGGGTAATGTGGAATGAGCCTCTCCCCTGTCGAAGGAAGGTAAGCCTCATAGTGGTACACTGCACCGCCACTCGTGAGAATAGACGATACTGCATCCGTGCTCTCGACAGAGATCATCGTAGCCGAGGCTTCGGGGGGATAGGGTACCACTTCTATGTCACCCGGGATGGGGTGATATATCAAACCAGAGATATGGAGCGTGTAGGCGCACATACCGCAGGGTACAATACCGAAAGTGTAGGGGTGTGCTACGAGGGAGGACTGACCCGTGAGGGCTCTCCTGCCGATACTCGTACGCCCGAGCAGAAGAGGGCATTGAGACTCCTACTGGAGCACTTACGGACCATACTCGGAAGGGTGCGTACCGTAGGACACAGAGATCTGAATCCGAAGAAGGAATGCCCCTGCTTCGATGTTGCAACGGAGATAAATGACGGAAGAGTATGAAGCGACAATCGATCCAACTCTATACTGCAGTTGTCATGGCCGGTGTGGGACTTCTCCTGCTTTTCGTTGCCATGGTGATGCCTCCTCAAGGGGAGATAGACAGTTCGGTACTGGTGGCTTTCGGAGAAGTACTTACATTTGTCGGAGCCATCTTCGGTATCGACTATACGCACCGCTCGAAAGATAATGATACCGGGTCACGTACCTCGTAGGATAAAACAGGGAGGGCTGAGTTCCTATACCAGGAACTCAGCCCTCCCTCTGTATGGGAAAAGCGGTATTACTTCTCTATATAGATCTCAATCTCATGGATGTCTATATAGTCGCCGAATCCGACAAACTTGTCGAAGACAAGAGCATCGATCTCTATCGCTTCGTTAAAGATGATGACTGCGTATGAGGTTTGCTTTTCATACTGGGCATTCCCTTGAAGCACGATATTCTCTCCGTAAGTGTTCGAAGCGTATACATCTACTGTCTTGATCCTCTTGGGAGATGTCAAGGTATAGAATCTTATCGCTTTTACTTTACTAAGCGGGAAGTAAAGCCACAGGGAGGTGTCAGATCCGCTCTGTACCCACCAGTTGCTTCCCCACCAATTGCCATCGACGAGGGCTCCAAGATATCCGGGCTGGTAATCGGATGCCGGTAGTATCTGTCCTGTCAGTTTGGTGAGCCCTGCGGGAACTGCTGTTGCCGTCTGAATATTATTTCCTTCGGGCAGTGCCGGCTTGATGTCCATCTTTACGAAAAATGTCGATGAGACGACCGAAGGGACGAGCCCAGAGTCTGCGTCTTTCACAACAATCTTGAATGCTGTGAGGTAGCCTGGTTCCTCAGTGAATGCTTCGGGCTTATCCACCGTAACTGTGGTGGTCACGGTCGTCTGTCCTGCCGGGATACGAATCGTCGTACCACCCAATATGCCTTCGGGAAATGGCTTGTAGCCAAGTTGCTCGCCTGTATAGCCTTGAAGCAAATTCCGGTCCTCAGTGAGTACGATCTCGGTATCCTTATCAAGTGCTTTCTTTAGTCGGAAAGAGGTTTCAAAACTTGTCTTGGTGAGGACGATAGTCCCCTCTTCGTTGCGATACGCAGGGAGTACGATATTGGTCTCTCCCTTATAGACGATGATGTTGTTAGGGTTAAAGCCGAGCTTCTCGGGCTTATCCACTTGTACCTTCGACTGGTCTACTTTGTATGTATCATCGTACTCGACAATCTCTACCGGCGTATCCTTACCACAGGCGGAGAACAGGAGAACGATGGCGAGTGACGATATGCTGTAAAATTTCTTCATATCCTTAAAGTGTAATGTTTAGTAAGGTGATGTTTATTCTGTCACAGGAGCCTCGACAACCAATGTCTCCGAGGGGAAGACAACATAGTCAATGAATGAGACAGATGAGCCACTTGTCATGGTTACGGTCCACTTGCCTGTGAGATCTGTGAAGGTAGAGGTCTCTGAGTTGTACGACTCCTTGTTGAAAGGAACGTACATCAATAGTCCTGAAGATGTAGGGTCCTGAGGCATATATAGCTTATCGAGGATCTCTGCGTCGGTAAGAGCTCTATTCCAGAAGCGCACTTCGCGGAGGTAGTCGTTGCCCCAGTTTGTGTTCCCTACCGTCCATCCACTCGTATCTTTATTGGAGAGGAAGAGTGCAGTGGTGGTAAACTCCTTGAGGAACTTCCCATTGACATACACCTTGAGGCTGCCGGCATTGCCATTGCGACGGTAAACGTAGCTAATGTTGAGCCATTCGTTGATGTTAAGAGGCGTTTGTGTCCAAGTGTCGTCTCCATCGCGTCCATTCTTCACCTGGATACCGGCAGTGCCCGAGATACGGGTGTAGAACTCCCCGCTCCCGGCATCATTGATATAGGCAGTGGTAAGATTGCTGCGCGAAAGGTTTGAGTAGATGACACTCATCTGGAATGTCCATTCGGTCATCTCCTCCTTTATCGTCTCCTTAGGACGGAATACGATACCTGTATCCTGGAATCTATCGACTTTCATCACCGATGTTTTGATCTTGCGATTGAGCGTGATGATCGTCGTGGTAGGATCGCTCAGGAGCTTGTAGCCGTTGGACACCCCTACAATCTTGACAGGGATGGCGTACTTATCCTTATATGGATACTTCTCTGGGTCGAGAGAGTTGATCTTTACTACGATATTGGCAAGTACGGATCCCGGATTGATGCGGGTAATGATGGACTTCTTCGCTTCCTTTCCATCTTCACCGACGAAGATAATATCGTCTGCGCTGATAGGTTTAAGCGAGAGGTTGTTTGCTTTGTTGTACGCTTCGAGCGCAGCTTCATCTACCGCAAGGGTAATATCGACGGACTTGGTTGCGATACTTGCCAGTCGGGGAGTGACGGCATAGCTGGCTCCGTTTTCGTCCGAAGCAAGCACGGCAACGACTCCGGCCGTATTGGGATTGCCCATGTATACAGCATTTTCAGGAGTATCTCCCGATCCGTCAGCAAGGCTGCACGCACCCATTGAGAGAGCGGTGAGCAAAAGAAATGAAAGTTTATATATTGATTTCATAGTCGTTTGTAGTCACTTTATCAGTTTGCAATAGGTGGATTGAGACGACGGATGGCATCCTTGACATTCTTGTACTCGGGACCGTGGAGGTAATCTTCGTTGATGTGGAATGCTCCGATCCCACCGGCATCGCCACCGAGTTGATTCAAGACAAAGTCTGCATAGTTTTTTGTGAAAGCATCTGCGTTTTTCTTGTTGGTCTGGAATGTTTCAGTATAGATGATTTGCTTGCGCGTTACACCGGCTTCTGCCAGCCTGTTCATGATCATGTTCGTCCAGGTGCTTGCAGTGTTGTTGTATGACTGCGGCACAAAGTAGTTAAATAATCCCGCAACCTGAGGGTCAAGCCAATGAATTGATCCGTTAATGTTGAGCAACTTTTCCGCAGGGAGTTTCTCACGGAGTTTACGGAAGAAGTAGTTCTCATAGGTCTTGTTGCTGTTTTGGTTACAAGAGATTAGAGCCTTGTTGGTCTTCCAGGGTTCACTCCAATCGCCACAGTGGTTGCCCGGTTTCCAAGGAGATGCATAAGATGGCTCATAGTCTATGTCCATCCCATCATAGTTGTACTTGGCGATAGAGTCACAGATGGCCTGAACGTATGCATCTATGGCTTCGTATGGCTCATCGGGCCAGAAGGTTTTATCCCAGTTGATCCCGTCTCCTACGTTTTCGATGATCCATCCGATAGTGACACGTGTGCCTTTTTCTTGTACATTTTTGAGCTGTTGTTTCTTTACATCATTGAGTGAGTGCCAGGCTCCCCAGTTGGAAACAAAGTCAATGCTGTCGGGCATTTGGTCAAGATGGAACGTCGGGTCCGGAGAGTCCGGATTCCAATAAGCGAACCACCCGAACATCACAAGGTGATCACTCTTCTTATATGCCCTGAGATCTTCGAGGTAAAGTTGATAAAGACGCTTGTTTTCTTCCGCAATGGCTGCAGAGTCTGCCTTATTTTTGGCAAGGAGTTCGCGCTCTTCTGCCCACTTCTTTTGGTCTCTTTCGAAGAGCAATTTCTGTGGCACATCGTCGATGTCCTTAGGTTCAATGTTGGTACAAGCGACAGAGCCGATCATCGTGCCCGCAGCAAGTATACCATATATATATTTCTTCATGTCTTTAGTTTGTTTAGTCGATTACTTCTTTTCCTTTACATCCCACCAAACGTTCACGTTCGCAGAGTTAATTCCTCCTCTATATTTGTCGATCGCAGCCTTAACGTTGGCAGTATTTTGGTTGAGTTCGTCCTGAGGATATGGCCAACAGCGTACGCCATCCTTGTGTCCGTCCGATGTGACCACGCCCATATTAGAGATATTGCTCTTGGCCGGGATGAGGCGAGGGTACCCTGTGCGTCTCCATTCTGACCAGGCCTCTTGACCGTCAGGATAGATAGCGAGGTACTTTTGAGTGATAATCTTTTCGAGTTTTACCTCTTCGGTATCTGCATCACTCCACTTAACGGTTATGTTGCTTGGTGCTTTGGAGCTGTAAACAGGGTTAGCCAGATCCACAAAGGTCGTAGGAGCGGAATTCCCTTCAAGGTATGCTTCTACTCCACTACTTATACCATTCTCTGCAAAAGATCTGCGGATTCCTTCTTCATAAAAGCTTTTTACATTACCCGATACCGTACCTGTATTGTATCCGGCTAGAGCCGCTTCGGCTCTGAGGAAGGATGTTTCGGAAGACTTAAACCAATATGTCGGAGAAAACTCCTCAACTTTAGGCTTGGCAGCTCCTTGATATGCAGCTCCGGATTGCGGTATTGCGGGCGGCACAGCCATATCCGTATTCCCGGTGAAGTAGACAGATAGGCGAGGGTCTTTGAATCCTTTGAGATATACTTGTATTGATGCTCCCATACGGGTATCATTGTATGCACCTGCAATTGTGTAGAGTGCATTTTTTGTGCGTATACCTGATCCTTCGGCAAGCTTGGCAACATCCGATAGGCTTTCGATAAGTCCGCCCGGATGGCTCATTGCTTTTTCTGCCCAAGTGCGTGAAAGGGTAGGATCGACATACTTCACACGCATGGCAAGACGAAGCATGAGGGAGTTTCCGAGCTTAACCCACTTGATAGGATTTCCTTCATATACGACGTCCGAAGAGCGAGGGATGACGGTATGCGATAGACTGTAGGTGTAGAGGTGACTGATTGCCTCTTCGAGTTCTGTGAAGAAAGACTTGTAGATTGCCTCCTGACTATCATACTCAACGGTGAAAGATCCGTTCCCTACATTAAAGTAAGGTATCGCTCCGTACTTGTCTGTTGTCCTATGAAGTCCCATTATCTTGGTGATCTGAGCGATCGACCACACTTCCATATTGCGGTCCGTCACATCATAATTTACTTTCTTGAGCTGAATCCATGGGGCAAACACCTTGGTGACTCCGGCTCCAAAGGTTCCGTTAGTCCATCCCACATCGAAATAGAACTGGGTAAGGTTGCGTCCGCTCCACTTAGCGTCAGTGGGAGCAAGGTAACCTATCCAACTATCTGCGGTAAGATTATTTGTCACTTGGTAGTCATTGACGAAATCGGTACCGCCTGTTCCTGTATGGATAGGTACAAACTGCAACTCGGGAAGGAAAGCCCCGTTGAGCGTTCCATCTATAACGAGCATGTCTTGGTCCGGAAGTAGCGGATTTTTATTCACATCTTCAAAGTTGCATGACGAGAAGGCCAGCAAGCCGGAGCAGAACAAAGCGGCAGATATATATAGTTTCTTAGTCTTCATATTCATTATCTTTCATGTTGAGGATTAGATACCGAGTTTAAGGTTGAACCCGAAGCTTCTCATGCTTGGTGGCATAAAGTTGTCACCACCTGCCGAATAAGTTCCTGTACCTCCCACTATCTCTGTGTCATAGGGCGCAGCTCTGTATATTGTCAAGAGGTTGCGTCCGATGAGAGATAGGCTTGCGCTTGTGAGATACTTACCGAGGAACTGCTTGGGGATGCTGTATCCGATAGATACCTCTTGCAGTTTGATATTGGTTGCATCGTAGAGGTAGTATGCCGCAAGCCTATTAAGTCCGATGGTTGTGTAGTAACGTTTGGCATCGTATGTCTCTCCGTCGATGACTACACCGCCTGCGTCGCGAGCGTCGGCACTTACTTTAGATACTCCGAAGCCGTCGAGCATTGCCTGAGTCGCGGATGATACGAGACCTCCGACACGTGCAGAGACGAGGAAGCTCACATTGAATCCGTAAAGGCTAAGGTTATTGTTCCATCCCATCATGAAGTCCGGGTCTGCCTTTCCCGCTTTGATAAGCTGGGAACGATCGATGCGGAACCCATCTCCTTCCGGTATAAATCTACCATCTTCCCCTTTCACAAGAATACCACGTACAAATATGTCGCTCATCGAGTCTCCCTCTCTCATATATTTTGGCGATTGGAGGACATCGATATCAAACGTTGTACCGTCGATAGGGTTCTTATACCCTTTGACGAGTTTCATTACACGGTTTTGGTTGTGAGTGAATGTAAGTCCGGAAGTATAGTGAACTCTCCCCCAAGTCTTATCGAAGCCGAGTGCGAGCTCTATACCACGGTTGCGGATATCTCCCGCTTGTACATAGAATCCTGTGTAACCAGAACCCTTCGACATCTCTTGTAGGAATGTCTGATTATAGGTATTAGATTGGTATGCGGTAGCATCAAGGCTGAGCAGTCCTCCGAAGAAGCGAGCGTTAAGACCTGCTTCCCATGAGCGGGTACGCTCAGGACGGAAATCAGGGAACGGATATGTTGAGATCGGGTTCACTACCCCATCTTTGATTTCGTAGGTAATTGTCCCGGGCGTTATACCTACCTGTGTTATCGGAGACCCTACTTCGGTGAACGAAGCACGTACCTTCAAGTAAGAGATTGCTTTGGGGAGCTGAATCATTTCGTTGATTACCCCGGAGAGGCCTATTGATGGGTAGAAGATAGCGGGCGTTTTGCCGTTGCTTACGAGTTGTGATGCCCAGTCTGTACGTCCGGTCACACTGAGGTAGAGCATATTTCGCCAACCAACTTCCGCACTTCCGAATACGGCAATATTACGAGTGCGATGGTATTTTTCGGATCCCCCGCCTGTCACATCCGGATCGACGTTGGGGGCAGAGAAGAGGTTCGGGATTACTTTCAGGCGACCACCCACACCTACTCCGGTAGTGTAGTGATCTTCGTAGCTTGCCCCGAAGTTGGCGGTTAGGGACCATTGATCTTCCCAAGCCTTGTTGATATTGAGCATTACGTCACCGTAAGTTTGTTTGTATCGCTCTTCGGTGTGACCGTAGCTACCTTTTGCTGTTTCGAGATCCTTATCTCCGGTGAAGAGGGGGCGGGTCGTGGCATAGAACTTATTCTTGATCGTAGAGTAAGTATTGTCGATACGGATACGACCGGCTATGTTCATCCAGTCGAAGATATCGTACTGCACACGAGTGCTGAACATATAGCGATGCTTCTCGCTCAGGAACATCTCTCTGTTGATTATCCAATAAGGGTTTTCAAAGTCCTCTCCCTGATCGCCGTAAGGCCAATACTGAGTTGCGAACTTTCGGGTCGCATCGTAGCGTTCCCACACTTTGACATTCTCAAAGTCGTCTCCTCTCGGGAAGAGATATAGGGGACGAAGGGGGTTGAAGTAGCGACCTCCCGACATCATGTTCTGATCTCCCTGAAGCACATAACTACCGCTCAAGTCCAGATGCAGCTTATCATCGAGGTACGATGAGGTATTGCGGCCCATGAAGTTGTAGCGATAGTATTCGTTGTTGGGGATGATCCCTTGCGAGTGAGTCGTCGCTGCCGAGACGAAGGTCTGGTTCTTTTCATTACCGCCCGACACACTTACAGAGTTGATCGTACTGAATCCTGTCTGGAAGAAGTCTCTGGGATTGAACGTCGATGGAGTGGACATCTTCTCTCCCCAGCTACGGTACGTATTTGCTTCCGTACCGTATGTGTTTTGGAAGTCGGGCATGATCCCGGCGGTCATCATTTCGGTGTTGGAAGAGAAGTTTACGCGCATAGCTCCTGCGGCACCTTTCTTCGTATTGATTATTACGACCCCGTTGGCAGCAGAGGCACCATAGAGGGCCGCTGCCGAAGGCCCTGTGAGGACAGATATACTCTCGATGTCATCGGAGTTGAAGTCGGATATGCCTTCTCCTCCACCCGGGCGACCATATTCGCTACCATCTCCGGCACGGCTGGCGTTCCCGATAGGTATCCCGTCCACTACGTAGAGGACATTGTTCCCACCTACGATAGACTTGGTACCACGCATGATCACACGTGTTGCACCACCTATACCGGCAGAAGACTTAGTGATATTGACCCCTGCTACTTTTCCGCTGAGGGAGTTGATGAAGTTCGCATCCTTGACAGTATTGAGTTCGTCACTCTTTATCTGCTGGACGTTGTACGAGAGGGCTTTCTCTGCACGCTTGATACCGAGAGCGGTGACTACCACTTCGGAGAGTTCGGTCGTTTCCTCTTTCAAGACGACCTTCATCCCATCGGTAGCGAGCAAACGTTGTGGGGTAAATCCAATAAAGGTGAATTCGAGCATCGCTCCCTTGGTGACAGTAATCTTGAACTGACCATCCAGATTGGTAATGGCTCCGTTGGCGACTCCTACCTCGGTGACTTTGACACCGGTCAGGGGGGCTCCATTGACATCGACAACGGTACCCGAGACCGTAATCTTTTGATTTTGTTGCTTTTCGCTCATCTTGTGCGCTTCGCTGTTTCCCTCGGATGCGTATGCAACAAAGGAAGACGCTACCATCACAAGAGAGAAAAGCAATCTGATAATAGACTTTTTCTCCATGAACAATAGTGATTTATAAATCGTAAATATAGATTTTGTAGCTATAAATAATATCCTTACCCAATGGTGGCGATTGCCACACCGCTGTACCGCCTAATATTTCTGCGGAATAAAATAAATACCATTCTTCTTACGCCACAAAGATAAATACATTTCTAATGACAAAAAAATATTTCACAAGATAAAAACTACAGTAGGAAAAGAATAAAATTCGGGAGGCTCTTCATCTACGATGGGATATGTCTCTGTCGGAAGGTGCGGTAAAGAGGGAGTGCTTTACCGCATCTTTTGTTTGCTTTTACCGGATACGGATTTGACGTGAACGGAAGGGTGGTATGATTGAACCTCAGGGCATTCCGTATTGTTTTTAGCTGGGGAAATATGGATTACTCTGAACGAATTATTTCAATGAAGCTAAGATACCGCATTATGATTGTCTCCATCGTTATTGTTGCTGCCTTACTTGCTGGTGGCGTTACGTTTGTGAACCAGAGGAAGTTCGGCAAGTTGCCCTCGGGTGCCCGGTTAGAGCGCATCAGGCGTTCGCCCAACTATGTGGATGGTCACTTCCAAAACCTCTCCCATACCCCGACATTCACATCGGATCGGTCTATGATTAGTGTGATGCTTGGGGGACTCTTTTTGTCCAAGTCGGATGTGACGCCCCGGGACAGTGTGCCGGCAGTCAAGACAGACCTTACCACCTTGCCTGACAATTCGCTCGTGTGGTTCGGTCACTCCGCATATCTCATCAGGCTCGGTGGGCTCAATATCCTCGTAGATCCTGCCCTCGAGACGGTATCTCCCATACCCTCTTCCATCCGTCCCTTCCCCGGAGCAGACATATACAGGGCAGAGGATATGCCCGAGATAGACCTGCTCATCATCACGCACGACCACTGGGATCACCTCGACTATGAGACGATACGCAAGATAAAGGATAGGGTAGGCAAGGTTATCGTACCTCTCGGGGTGGGGGAGCATTTCGAGTACTGGAGCTTCGACCCGGAGAGGATCGTCGAAATGGACTGGATGGAGGAGCATGAGCTGTCCGAGGGCTGGCGCATCACGACGCTCCCGGCACGACATCGCTCCGGGCGAGGGCTCGTGCAGACCAAGACCTTGTGGGCTTCGTATATGATCTCCTCCCCCGAGTGCAATATATATGTAGCCGGAGATGGAGGCTACGATGACTTCTACCACGACATTGCGCGGAAGTTCCCGGAGATCGACCTTGCGATACTGGAGAACGGGCAGTATAGCGATAACTGGAAACACATCCACCTCCTGCCTTCCCTTTTGCCGAAAGTCGTGGAGATCCTCGCTCCCCGTCAAGTCCTGACCGTGCACCATTCCAAGTATTCGCTTTCGCAACATCCGTGGGACGAGCCTCTCCGTCTGGCTCGTGAGAGTGCCGATCGGGAGGGCTTCGACCTGCTCACCCCTATTATCGGAGAGGTCGTACCCTTGCCTCTCCGCCCCTGAGTTGCTTCTCTTCATAAGATCTAAGGGCTGCGCCTAATTACAGGTGCAGCCCTTTTGGTATTACCGTGACGATGTGCCTCGGGGCCCTCCCGGGCGGGTCCCTTCTCCGAAGCGGACACAAACTTCCACGGGTCGGGATATGAAGTGGTGCTCAGGGGCTGAAAGGTACTTTTCAGGGGCGGAAAAGCAATCATCAGGGGCTGAAAACCAACTTTCAGCCCCTGATAATACCCCCTGATATGGGAAGGCGGAAGTCCCCTACGGTATGCGTACGTCTTCTCGTAGCGTACGGGGATACAAGAAAGGGAGCGTGTGCCGTAGTCTCAACCTACGATACACGCTCCCTAAGTCGGTAGTGAGGATATCTTACTTCAGTACAGCAAGTGCCGCTTCGTAGTTGGGCTCTTGGGCTATCTCCGGAACGAGCTCGGAGTGAAGCACCTTGCCGTCGGTGTCTACTACGATCACGCTACGGGCGAGAAGGCCTGCAAGCGGACCGTCTACGAGACCCAAGCCATAGGCTTTGTCGAACTCCGCGTTGCGGAAGAGCGATGCGGGCACAACCTTGTCGAGACCCTCTGCGCCACAGAAGCGACCGAGTGCAAAGGGGAGATCCTTTGAGAGGCAGAGGATCACGGTATTGTCCACTTCGGATGCCTTGGCATTGAACTGGCGGACACTCTGTGCGCACACACCCGTATCCACACTTGGGAAGATGTTGAGCACGACACGCTTCCCCTTGAGGTCGCAGAGAGAGACTTCAGAGAGGTCGGCCTTGACGGCGGTGAAGCAGGGCGCTTCTGCACCCTTTGCCGGTATGTTGCCTGTTGTCTGTATAGGATTTCCTTTCAGTGTTACTGTTGCCATTTTTGAATTAACGTTGTTTTGTTGGTGAATAATTGCGTTGTTCTGCTTATCAAACAAGCCGGAGGAGAGATTTGTTCTGGCTCCCTTTATTTCGATATCCATACGTCCCCCGGCACTGTTGCCTTGATACTCCGGTGCGTAGTACGACCCGACCTGTGCGGGACCGTAGGTGAAGGAGCCTCCGATATTGGCAGTCGCTTCGAGTTGTAGCACATGTTTCCCTCTCGGGAGGTAGTCTATGAAGAGGAGATCGCTCCTCTCTCTACGTAGGAAAGACCACCAGAGTCGGTCGGAGGTGCCGTACCCTCTGAGGGTATATCCTGGCTCGCTGCCTGCCGGTCTCTCATCGATGATGGAGACGAGACTGATGTCTCTATCGCTCTCTATCGTATATCGGACGATGAGCTTCTCACCCTTGATGGCAGGAGTAGCGGGAGAGAGGGGGATGAGTCGCGACTCTCCTCCTGCACTGCTTCCCCTGCGTGCGAAGATCTCTTTCGACACCTTGAGGTGCTCTCCCGTAGGTGTCACCTCTGCGGACGGCTCAGCGGCTTCGTAGATCACGCCACCGAAGGCAAAGTCTGTGGTGATCCCGTGGGAGAGATCTATATGAAGGCTGGGAGAGAGGGTATCGAGTCGTAGGTAGATATGCCCTGTGGCTCGCTCCATGTCCGAGAGTCGGTGTCGGAGGGTTCCTATCCGTAGCTCCGCATCGTCGGCAATGACCGTGGGGGCAACGTTGGTGAGGAGGCACTTCACCGCATCGATGGTGCAGGACTTGCTCCATATCGTGCCCTGTTTGAGCTGGAGCATGAAGGCGATGATCTCCTTGGCCGTCTTACCCTTATCCCTATTCTGCTTGTAGATCTCGAAGATGAGGCGTTCGCTGTCGCTGAAGGTAAAGGCACTCATATCGTTGATGAACTTCTGTACCTCCCGATCCACCTTCTTGTCTCCATAGAAAGAGGTGAGCTCTCCAAAGAGAAGAATCCTCCCTACCCAGGCATCTCGGTATGAAGTAGCGAGAGTGTCATACTGCTTCTTCAGGAGGGCTGAGAGCCCTTTCGGCATCTTTGCCATGTTGGGTCTGAACTTATGGCGCAGGACGGTGTAGCTAATGGCGTCTCTGTACCAGTGGTCGCTCATGATCTTTGCGTCAAGGAAGTCGATCGCCTTGTCGGTTGCTTTTCTGAGATCCGTATCGAGTTCGGAGCGCGATACGCTGCTGAGACAGTGGAGTACGTAGTGTGTGAACCAAACCGAGGTATAGCTCTTGTCGAGACCAAAGCCTCCGTCGGGATTGAGATACTTGAGGAGCTGTCGGGAGACCTGCTCCTTGAAGCTCTCGACCTGCTTGGGGTCGGTCACGAAGTCGTAGAAGTCCGCCAGAGTCTTGGGGTCGGTCTGTCGTCGGGAAAAGAACACGTCACTACGGAAGGTCTCGAAGTCGCTCTTGCGTCCCTCGGCAACCTTGCGGAGGAGTGGTACAGCTTTCTTAAGCTCTACGGATACGGCTTTATTGTCCTTGAGGTACTTTCCGATCTGAGCATAGACCGAGTAGAGGTGCAGTATCTCGAAGATAGATATATCCTCTACCTTGAATGTCCGGGTGTGAGCGTACTCCTGCGCAAGCCTTGTCAGGACGACGTGCAGCGGATTGAGGTACATCTCGAAGATGGGTGCGTCGTTGGTCTTATCGACTTTCGGGAGAGTGAGCGTAAAGGTCGGATTGCGGTACTCGGAGAACGGTACAGCGACGAGATAAGTACTCATGTCCGAAATCAATGGAATCTTACGGCGGACTGCATCTTTGTAATCCTCGGTAGCAACCTTTGCGGTAAGGATGAGGGAGTCTCCGGTACGTTGGTCAGGAAGGACCCGGAAGTCTACGGTCGCCGTGCCCTTGGCGGGGATGAGCGTATCCCCCGAGAGGATTGTCTCATCTCCGTTCAGGATCTGATAGGTTACGGCAAGAGCCTTGTCTTCCGTATTACGAAGGATCGCCTGTCCGTCGAGCCTGTCTGAAATGGTCAGGTACCTGGGCACACTCATCTCGGCAGAGAGGGGCGCGTAGACCTCATACTCTACCCTCTCGACCCGCTGCTTCTTGAGATCTTTAGTAAAGGTGTACAGGAACTCTACGTACTTCGTCTGTGTATCGGGTAGAGTGTATTCGTAGGCGACTTCCCCACGCTCATCTGTCGTCAGTAACACAGTGAAGTATGCGGTCTCGGAGAAGTCGGAGCGCACTTCCTCTTCCTGGATCATGTCTACTGCAGCTTGCTTCATTACCATATTCTCGCTCAATGCCATCATCTCCGCAGTTTCACCGTAAGGGACTGCACCCCTTATCTTGACATCGTACCGATAGTTGTAGGAAGCGATCGTCTTCCAGAACAGGTCTCTGCCGGAAGCCTCCAGCACCGCTTTGTCGAAGACGGTCACAAAGACCGGAACCCCGGCTTGCACCCCTCCCTTACTATCGGTCACCATAAGGCGACGAGACACCTTGGCTCCCGGGGTATGTCTCTCCTTTTGTGGCAAGTTCTTGATCACCAGATCATCTTCCTTGTACGTCTGATTACCGATGACTTCTTCTTCAATCCTATTACGGGTATTGTTTCTTTCCGTTGAAAAGTACACTGTTGCGCTGCTCCCTCTGAGGAGCGTTTCGGGTACGGTGTAGCGGCGTATCTCTTTGTTGCACCGGATGATCTCGTGACGTATCAGCTTGTTATTATCTTTGTTGTAGATCTCGACGGATATGTAGTTGTCGTAAGAACTGCCAATGGCAAAGACCACATCACGACCTGCCTCTGCTTCCTGTCGCATCTCTCTGACGCACCATAGTGCAGTCTCTACTGATGTCCTCTGCCTCTTCAAGCGCGAGGTTTTGGGCTCTCTGACGCACCATAGTGCAGTCTCTACTGGCGGAACCTTATCCTCCGTGCCATAGAATACGATATTTTCAATGCTGTCTTGGACAACTTTACCGTACAGATCCACTCCCGTAAGTGTAAGTGTGTACGCCCCGCTCTTGACATCAGGGCGAGAGAGCGTGACTTCACCGTTGATCGGCAGTGTCCCGAGCTCGATCCTTTGTCCGCCTTTCCCCGTTAAGTAAGCTGACACAGAGTAGCGCGTTAGATCACCCAGCTTAAGAGTTGTGTAGGGTTGTCCGGTAGTGGAGAGACGGATGTCACGTTTGTCTATGCGTCGACTATCGGTGAGGAGACTTGCAGATAGGGGAAGATTGGTGTCTCTTAGGACTCTTCTTTCGTGAGCATTCGCAACATTGCCGAGGGGATCCGTAGCATCTACACGTATCAGAGTGTTATGGTACGAGGACTTTCCCCCTTTTATTGGTGGCGTTTGCAGGACGAAGCGGCCATCTGTCCCGACCTCGTAGGACATACGTGCCTTCGGGTTGTTGTGGTCATAGGATAGAATGATGCTCGCCGGCGTAGGATTTCCGTTGAGGTCCGATACCCTACCATAGATAATAAGCGGTCTGTCGGTCACATATCCCGAGGGGATGCTGTCGATGTGTACGGAGAGATGGTTGAGCTTATAGGACTTGACATTGATATGGTGCGACCCCGAGTACTCTCCCGCCGTAGCCGTCAGGTAGAATCCTCCGTATGCTTCGTCGTCCGGAAGCGTAAATGACAGCTCAGCCACACCATTGGCATTGGTTTTGAATGCGCTCTTGGCAAGGGTCTCTTGCTGACCGTCACGGTAAGCTGTCAGGACAACTTCACCGTCACGGTTGGGAGCGATGGTGAGCCCTTCGATATAATCCTTGTAGAGGATTACGCCGACCTTGACCTCTTGACCGTAACGGTATATCGGACGGTCGGTATAGAACTCGATGTTGTGCGACAATGTCTCCGATTTCGATGTGACATAGATCTGCGGGATATGGGTTTCGGACCTCTGTCCTATGAGACGTTTGTCTGATATTTCGGCAAAGGCAATCGTATTGCGACGTTTGATGGAGACGTACCCTTTACTATCCGTGTGAAGGGTTTCGAGGAATTGTTTTTTATGGGTATAGACTTTGACCGGGATATCTTTGAGAGGCTTGCCGTCGTAGGTGTCGAACACGAAGATCTCAACCTCCTCATTGTTGGGATAACGACTCTTGACATACATCTGCTGGTGCTCGAAGTATGTGTATTCTAATGTGACACTTGTCTTGCCGAGATTCGATAGAGTCTGGTAGAGATACCTGCCACACTTCTCCAGTTTGTCCTTGAACTCTGCTCTCACGATACGACCCGACCTTACGACGGTGCCGAGTTTGGTCATATTACTATCGGTATTCTTGCCTTTCTCTACATTATCCATAGAGCGTACCAAGTCAAAGTTGTTATGGACAGCACCGAATACTCTGACCGTCACTTCACCTGTCCTGCTGTTGTAGTTCTCGAAAGTAATCTTCAGATCTGCGAGTCTAAAGGTGGATGCGTACTCATCTATTCGAGACTTGTACGGGGTCCCTTTCGCTCTCTTTAAGAGGTCTTCATAACGTGCAGCCACATCCTTGTCGAGCTCCAACCACTTCTTCTCCATCTCGGAGCCGGCAGAGTTGTAGTTGAGTTTTTGCCAAAGAGGAGATACGTTGTCATAGTAGAACCCTTTAAGTATGAGCAGATCCAGTACTACAAGCTCATCCTTGCCCTCAAAGTACGGTACGAGAGACTTTATCATCTCGGAGTTGTTCTCCCAGCATCCCTCAACGATGAAGAGTGCATCTCGGTCGAGATCCTCCTGCGTGGCACTCTTGACTTCTTTCACAAGCAAAGCTTCGAGAGCATCCTTTGTCTCCTTTGTTACCGTGTTTGCATACTTTAGTCGATGGTATGATTGCTCGATGAAGCCCAAGAGTATACGATACTTGCTATCATTCTTCGAGAAAGAATTATTGTACATCCAGGTCAGGCGACGAGTCTGAAGCTGATAGAGCAGGTCGCTGCCCGATGCTGCTGCCAGCTCCTTCCGTTTGGGGAGAGTCTCTTTGTAGATACGGATCAATTCCTGAACTGTACGCTCATCGCTCCACTTGCTTATATCCTCCGACGTCGTATCCTCATCGTACTCGTCGAGGGTACGGTTCAGATTGTTGGTAAGCTCGTTGATACGTATGATAGTATCGAGTAGGGGGTCAGTTTTGTTCGTATCGTTCTTCATAAAGAAATGGTGAGTCTTCGGCTCGAACATATATAGTGAGCTATCGGCTTTCGCACCGATGAAGGAAAAGGAAAGAATGGCAATAAGCCATAGTATCGTCAGTTGATTTGTCTTCATATCATTATCAAATTAAAGAATGATGAGTCGTCATTATAGTTTGCCGTATTGTCTCAGTTGGTCTTCCGGAGCACCCAACTCACGAGCTTTGTCAATGTCTCGGCGCGCTTCCCTACGCTCCCCGTACATCAGCCAGATATGTCCTCTGAGGAGATAGTCCTCGTACGTGACCACTTCCGGCATCTTCATCACATCTCTCATATCTTTGAGTGCAAGGGCTTTGCGTTCCTGTGATATATAGAGCCTGGCACGTTCGCGATACGCTACCGGTATCTTTGGGAACGAGGATATGAGATAGCTATATATGCGTTCGGCTTGAGTGGCATTGCCACGCAGGCGTTCGACCGAGGCAAGTGCTATCCTGGGGAGGTACGCTTTATCGTTGTTGAGGATGATTGTCTCCAAGTCTCTTGCCGCGCCATCGTACAGCTTCATTTCCGTCTTGAGGAGGGCGCGGTTGAAGAGCGAGCGTTCCCTCTCGGGATGTAGTGTCACGATGTGGTCGTAGTCGAGGAGAGCCTCGTCGTAGCGTCCCATCTTGCCCAGTATCTCTGCCCTACGTTCCCTGAGGGCTATCATATCCGGTTGCTGCATTATCGCTTCGTGCATCTGAGAGAGAGCCTGAGTGGTGTCTCTCTTGACGAGATGTATCTCTGCGAGGTTGCTACGAAGCATATAGTTGGTTGGGGCACCGGGGAGGAGAGCCAATGCTTTCGAGAAGAGCACCACGGCACTATCTCCCTGACCCCTCTCTATACAGTCGTAAGCATCTGCCACCCATTGCTCATACCGGATCTCCTTTGCCATCCTGACGGAGTCCTGTGCTGTCCCCTCTATGTAGGGCAGCAGGCACGGCAGGAGCAGCATCCACACTGAGGTTTTTACCTTATCCATAACTTAAATTACTATCTTTGCTATATCACGAAGGGTGGTAAATCCCTCACCCTCATCCACAAATGTACACAATATAGTTTATTATGATAGATCTAAAGTCCCCGGATGCGCTTAATCAGTTCCTCTCTTCTATGGGTGAGAAAGCGATCAACTTCGGCATCAGAGTCGTTGTCACGATCCTTATCTTCCTCATCGGCAGGTGGGTCATACACATCATCTCTCGCTGGATCAAGCGTCTCATGACGGCACGCAACGTAGATATGGGAGTCATCTCTTTCGTCTCGAGCGGTGCCACTATCGTCATGTATATCATGCTTGCCGTAGGGATGCTGTCGAGCCTTGGCTTCGAGGTGGTCTCCTTTGCCGCACTCCTCGCTTCGATGGGTGTGGCTATCGGGATGGCTCTCAGCAATGACCTCAAGAACCTTGCCGGAGGGCTCGTGCTGCTCATCACGCGTCCCATACGTGTGGGTGACGTCATCGAGGCACAAGGACAGCTTGGCACGGTGGACGAGATACGCATCTTCCACACGATACTTATCACTCCGGACAACCGAAAGACGTTCGTGCCCAATGGACTTATCAGTAGTGGTGCCATCATCAATTACAGCATGACCGATACCCGACGCATAGACCGCACGGTGAGTATCCGCTATGGGGCAGACTTCGAGCGGGCGCGCCTCGTCATCGAAGAGGTCATACGTGGGGACAAGCGCATACTTACCGATACTCCGCCGCTGATCAATATAGAGACGCTCAATAACAGCTCGGTCGATATCCTCGTACGCTTCTGGGTCGCTTCGCCCGACTACTGGGATGTGATGCGTGACTTCAATAGGGACATATACGAGGAGTTCAATCGACAGGATATATCGTTCCCATTCCCGACCATCACTCTTGTGAAGGAATGATCCCGACGAGGGGGAAGGGCAAAAGGGGCTGTGTCATGGTTGAGACACAGCCCCTTTTCTGTTTCGCCCGGGAGAGCACGCTTCAGGTTGACGGTCGGAAGCTCATCAGGTGCAGTTAGGTACTTGTGGGGGATAGAGTATGAAGTCGTAGTCAGGAGCTGATTTGTAGTTTTCCGGGGGTGAAGATTGGTTTTCTGCTCCGGGATATTACTTCTCCGCCGCTGAACTCCACTCTCGATGCGGTAAGAGGGAAGAAGAGTTGCGGACACGCCTCTATTTTCATCGGGGTGTGACTGCCCGGCCGACGCTATCTGCCGGTGGACACCACCGCATCTCTGCGTATATGGGAACGAGAGGAGGGGCTGTCGAGACGGTATGTTTCGACAGCCCCTCCGGGTCTTATGATGAGTAAGAGAGTGTGTTACTCTTCGCTCTTTTCGCTCGTCCAGTCGATGGAAGCCAGACGCTTGTACGAGTTGTAACGGAAGCGTGCGTTGTTCTCAGCGGCTCTGAAGAGCTCTTCAGCCTCTGCGGGGAACTGCTTGATGAGGGCGTTGTAGCGCACTTCTCCCTTAAGGAACTCATTGAAGAGCTCCCATTGCGGTTCCTTTGAGTCGAGCTGGAAGGGGTTCTTGCCCTGCTCTTGGAGCTCTGGATTGAATCTCCACAGGTGCCAGTACCCGCACTCTACGGCGCGCTTAGCCTCATTCTGTGTCTTGCCCATGCCGGCACGGAGACCGTGAGATATACATGGTGAGTAAGCGATCACGATAGATGGTCCGTTGTATGCCTCGGCTTCCTTCAGGGCCTTCAGGGTCTGAGCTTGGTTGGCTCCCATAGCGACCTGTGCCACATATACATATCCGTAGGTGGTGGCTATGAGACCGAGGTCTTTCTTGCGTACACGCTTGCCCGAAGCAGCGAACTTCGCTATCGCTCCGACCGGGGTAGACTTGGAGCTCTGTCCGCCGGTGTTGGAGTACACTTCGGTATCGAGTACGAGGATATTGACGTTCTCTCCGCTGGCGATAACGTGGTCGAGACCGCCGAAACCGATGTCGTACGCCCATCCGTCACCACCGATGATCCACTGTGACGGCTTCACGAGGTACTGAGACAGGCGATTGATGACCACGCACTCGGGACAGTCGCAAGCCGCTACGAGAGGCTTGATCTTATCTGACAGCTCACGAGTCTTGACCCCATCGTTGCGGAACTCGAGCCACTCGCGGAGGAGACCCTTGAGCTCCTCGGAAGCGGTATTGCCTTCGATGAGAGCGATGGCGTTGTCTGCGATACGGTCACGGAGCTTCTCTACGCCCATGTGCATACCGAGACCGAACTCGGCATTGTCCTCGAAGAGGGAGTTGGCCCACGCCGGTCCGCGTCCGTATTCATTGACAGTGTATGGTGTCGATGGAGCCGACCCGGAGTAGATGGACGAGCACCCGGTAGCGTTGGCAACCATCTGACGATCGCCGAAGAGCTGTGTGAGGAGCTTGACGTATGGAGTCTCGCCACAACCGGCACATGCTCCGGAGAATTCAAACAGGGGTTGTGCAAACTGTGAGTTCTTCACATTGGCAGCGACATCGATGAGGTGCGCCTTGGAGGAGACGTTCTTCACGGAGAAGTCCCAGTTGGGTTGATTGTCGAGCTGTGACTCGATAGGTCTCATCTCGAGAGCCTTGCCACCCTTATTGCCCGGACATACGTCTGCGCAGTTGCCGCAGCCGAGACAGTCGAGCACGTTCACCTGGATGCGGAAGGTCATATCTGCGAATGGCTTGCCGATCGCTTTGAGTTGTGCATAGTCTGCCGGTGCCTTCGCCTGCTCTTCGGTATCGAGTACGAACGGACGTATGGTAGCATGAGGACAAACGAATGCGCACTGATTACACTGGATACAGTTCTCTGCTTTCCACTCCGGAACGAAAGGTGCCACACCTCTCTTCTCTGAAGCTGCAGTACCCTGATCCCAAGTACCGTCCTCGCGTCCCTTGAAAGCCGATACGGGGAGGCTGTCGCCTTCCTGTGCGTTGATGACACGCACCACGTTCTTTACGAAGTCTGTGTCGTCCTCGTGCGTTACGGGAGCTTCGACTTCAAGCAGAGCCCACTCGGGCTTTACCGGTACCTTGATTACTTCTGCCCCACGATCGACGGCGGCATAGTTCTTATTGACGACCTCTTCTCCCTTTTTGCCGTAGCTCTTTACGATGAACTTCTTCATCTGCTCTACCGCAAGTTCGTAAGGGATGACGTTGGCAATCTTGAAGAATGCCGACTGGAGGATGGTATTGGTGCGATTACCGAGCCCGATCTCTTGCGCAATCTTGGTCGCATTGATCATGTAGAACGAGATGTCGTTCTTGGCAAGATACGCCTTGACACGGTTAGGGAGATGCTGCTCCACCTCGTCGAGCCCCCAAATGGAATTGAGAAGGAACGTCCCTCCCTTACGGAGCCCCTTCGTGATGTCGTACAAGCGTAGGTAGGCAGGTACGTGACAAGCAAGGAAGTGTGGGTTATTGACGAGGTAAGTGGAACGTATAGGTGTGTCACCGAAACGCAGGTGAGAGCAGGTAAACCCTCCGGACTTCTTCGAGTCGTAAGAGAAATAAGCTTGGCAATACTTCTGGGTGTTGTCGCCGATGATCTTGACAGAGTTCTTGTTCGCACCCACTGTACCGTCTGCTCCGAGCCCGAAGAACTTGGCTTCAAACCCGTTGTCGAAGCCGATCTCTTCCTTCTGTGGGAGAGAAGTGAACGTGACATCGTCTACGATACCTATCGTAAAACGATTCTTCGGCATATTCATCGCCAGATTGTCGTACACGGCAATGATCTGTGCAGGTGTGGTATCTTTGGACGAGAGACCGTAACGCCCACCCACAATCTCCGGAGCATCGGGCTGACCGTAGTAGCAGTCCTTGACATCGAGATAGAGAGGTTCGCCGTTCGCTCCCGGTTCTTTCGTGCGGTCGAGTACGGCAATACGCTTCACGCTCTTGGGCATGGCGGCGAGGAAGTGCTTTGCGGAGAAAGGACGGTATAGATGTACGCTCAAGAGCCCTACCTTGCGACCTTGCTCTCTTAGGTAATCGACCGTCTCGCGGATCGTTTCCGTGACCGATCCCATCGCTATGATGACGTGCTCGGCATCCTCAGCGCCGTAGTAATCAAAGAGATGATACTGACGGCCTGTTATCTTGGCAATCTCGTCGAGATACATTTGTACTGTCTCCGGAACCGCTTCGTAGAACGGATTGGACGCCTCGCGAGCCTGGAAGTATATGTCGGGGTTCTGTGCCGTACCGCGAGCGACGGGGTTCTCTGAGCTAAGAGCTCTCTTGCGGAACCGGGTAAGAGCATCAAGATCTACGAGCGGGGCGAGATCTTCATTGCTTAACGCTTCGATCTTTTGTATCTCGTGTGAGGTGCGGAAGCCGTCGAAGAAGTGAATGAAAGGGACACTTGTCTTGAGAGAAGCGAGATGTGCTACCCCTGCGATGTCCATAACCTCCTGCACGGATCCGGAACAGAGTTGCGCAAACCCGGTCTGGCGTACGGCCATGACGTCTTGGTGGTCTCCGAAGATCGAAAGAGCTTGTGCGGCAATAGCGCGAGCCGACACGTGAAAGACGCAAGGCAAGAGCTGCCCTGCTATCTTATACATATTGGGAATCATCAGAAGAAGTCCCTGCGATGCCGTAAATGTGGTAGTAAGCGTCCCTACCTGAAGAGAGCCGTGAAGTGCACCGGCGGCACCTGCTTCACTTTGCATCTCTTGTACACGTACGGTCTCTCCGAAGATATTCTTGCGACCATACGCTGCCCATTCGTCCACGTATTCAGCCATTGTCGTAGATGGCGTGATGGGATATATGGCTGCCACCTCGCTAAACATGTAAGCGATGTGAGCGGCTGCCTGGTTCCCGTCGCACGTTAGAAATGTTTTTGCCTTACTCATATCAAAACATTTGTAGTTAATTTATTAGACGAAATTACCGGAGTAATTATTTGAATTGTTAGTTAGTTGGTTAGTATAATAAGCCGAAGAGCCATATCGGGATCCTTCGATCCCGACCGACGGTAAGATTGTCTACGGCAAAGTATGTATCTGATTTGACGCGTGAGCGCATGATGTCGGTGGTATGTATGCGATACTTATCATCGACGAGAAACTCTCCTCCCGCACCTTCTGCCATGTTTACCTTGTAGTGAGGGGAGAGCTGACTGACAAAGAATATCCGTCTTAGCTCATCCGCCGTCGGTTCATTGGGATACATGGAGTAGGAGATATTGGTATTGTTGAGGAAAATTCGGTTAGGTTTCTTTGGATACTCGTCACCTTTCTTGTACATGAGGTGTATCATCCCTGCGTCGGATAGGTACTTGAGGTAGTTCATTACCGTAGCACGTGAGGTGCCTATCTCTTTGCTCAGCTCGGATATATTGGGAGATACTGCGGACTGTCCGGATATGAGGTAGAGGAGTTTGCGTAGCTTGTAGAGGTATGCCGGTTCGATCTGGTGGATGTATACGACATCTACCTCGAGTGTCATGTTCATTGTCTTCACGAGGGTTTCGACGAATGAGGTCTTCTCTCGTGAGAAGGGGTAGAACCCTACCCTGAGGTACTCCTCGTATGTTGCGAGAGGATTGTAGTCGTTGGTGATACCTGCGGCTATCTCTGTATGATGCTCTATGATGTCGGACAGGCTGTACACGGGTAGATTTACGTTATGTGTCAGACCGCAGTACTCTCTGAACGAGAAGCCTCTCAGGTCATATACCTTGACGAAGTCGCTCAGCTCCGGCAGCTCTTCGCGGAGGGTCACCACCGACGATACGGTGAAGATCACTTTCAGTTCGGGGAAGTCGGTATAGCATCGACGCAGCTCCTCTTGCCAATTCGGATACTTGAACACCTGGTCCAGTAACAAAAGACGACCTCTCCCGGTATAGAACTGCCGAGCGAAGTCGTACAACGTATGCTGCGCAAAGTAAAAGTGATTGAGGTTGACGTATAGGCAGGAGAGCGACTCCCCGTAGTGCTCGGCAACAAAGTCGAGCAGGAACGATGTCTTGCCCACTCCTCTCGCACCTCGTATGCAGATGAAGCGGTAGCCTGAGTCGGGTTCATCCATGAGCATACGTCGCACATGCTTTGGGCGGTGCGCCAGTAGTTTTCTATGTGTCCGATAAAATGTTTCCATCAATGAGCGAACGTTCCCCATGCAGACTTTCACGATCCCGAGGCTCACTTGCGGGTGAGCCCGTCATCCTCAAGCGTTGAGCAGTCGGGTGTATATATTACATTTTGTGTATTGAGACAGAGATCCTGATCGGCAGAAGTAAGATGTGGAACATAGATTACGCACTGCCTATGGTACGATTCTCCATAATCATCACCAAAATTAGGTATAATTCCCTACGTGTGCAATCTCTACATTGCAAATATATGTGCTATTAATATTTTTTACACAATGTCTTGTGTGCGATATTATATCCCTGCCCGGGGGTGGCAGTGTCGGGGAGCTTCTGCATTCCGCACGGATTGCAGGTAGGGTGGTATTGGCTGGCGCACCGGGCAGTGTGCGGGACAGAAAGGTCTCGGGTGCGGTTGAAAACTTCCACGACTCGGGATCAGGAATGGTGTTCAGCCCCAGAAAAGTAATAACCCGGGGCTGAGAAGTAATAATCCGGGACTGAAAACTAATCTTCAGCCCCGGGAAAGTACTTCAGATACCGTTGAGAGAATTTTCTTTGCGGCATCTGTGCAAGTCTCTGCTACGGATGAATGAGTGTGGAGGTATGTCGCAGTCCGTATCACGACATACCTCCACAGTGAGGAGATCGGTTACTCCTTATACATCCTTTCGGTTATGGGCCTGTGGGCGTTACTCCTCGGCGAGGTATTCGATAGGGTTTTTCGTTGCCGTGAAGTAGCAGTAGAGCGACATCACAAGGGCGGTGACGAGGAGGATAACCAGTCCGAGGCACGCAAGTATCGGTAGGGATACGTCGATGTGATCGGGGAAGTCTTGCATCCATGCCCTTATCGCAAAGTAGGCTGCGACGAGTCCGGTGATGATGGCAGGCACTCCGACCTTGAGGTAGTCGGTGAGGAAGAGGCGGATGATGTCGGTAGCCGATGCTCCATTGACCATCCTTATGGCGACCTCTTTGCGTCGGCGTGTCACCTCCTCCTCGGTGTATCCGACGATACCTATGAATGTGATGATGAGGGCTACGATAGATCCGAAGAGGGTGTAGTGGCCTATGTTGCGGATGCTGTCGTAGAGGCTGCGCACTTCTGCCTCTGCCGAGGTCAGAGATATATCGCCGAACATTGAGTGACGGTTGAGTATCTCCTCCACCTTCTGCCGTGCCTCGGCATTGTCGTGCCGCAGGCGTATGATGATATATTCGCAGAAGCTGTGCCAAGCTCCCCCTGCGATGACTATGTTCCCCGTGGAAGCGAACTTTGAGGCGAACGAAATGGTGCGGAGATCTTCAAATACCCCTATGATCGTGACCGGGTTGTAGTGGCTGGAGACATGGATACTCTTTCCCACGACTCCGTCAGACCATCCCATATTCTTTGCCAGATTGAGTGCGCAGGTACGACTGATGAGCATATGCTTGGCGTGACACTTCTGCTTGTCGAACCCCTCTCCCTCTACTACAGGTATCCGAAGGGCATCGAAGAAGTACTTGTCGCACCAGAAGAAGTTGATGATGTGGAGCAGCTCCTTCTCCGTCTCGGGGTCGAAGACATTGTCGCCGCTCTGACGCTCGAACGGTACGGTCATCGAGAGCGATGCCACCTCGACCTCGGGCATATTGCGGAGGACATCGAGGGCGTTCTTGATACCTGCACTATCGATACTGGAAGCGGGGGTGTAGTAGACCCCTTGGGTGTCGTACCCTTGGTCGAGACGGATCGAGTAGTTGTACTGACGGTGTACGAAGAAGACCGTACAGAGGAGGAAGGTGGCCCCGAGTGTCTCCACGAAAAGGAGGCTGAGCTTCCATGCCCGGTTCGCCTTACGGTACTTGGTCATCACCGAGATGATGGGGATAGAGGCTATGATCCGACCGGGGCCGATACTGATAAGCAGACCGGAGACAATCAGGATCGCAAGCCCGAGGAGTGCGGACCTCCAGGTGAGGAGATCGGTCACAGATACTTCGAGCACCTTACCGAAGCTTTCCTGGAAGAGGACGACGAAGAGGGCTCCTACGACTACGGCGAACATTATGTGCACGAAGGTATCGGCAATGATACCCTTCTGTATGTCGCCCCTGCCCGCACCCACGCACTTCATGATCGCAGTGTTGCGACTGCTATTGATGATAGAGGTGATGCGCAGAAGGATATAATTGAGAATAGACATCACGAGGACCACAAGGCCGATAATGCCTATGAGAAGTACTGAAGTACGGAGGTGCTTGTCGGAGAGGTGCTGATCGAGGATGGATCTAAGGGTATAGGTCATCTCGACTCCCTTTTCTTTGATCGCCTCTATGTCTTGGTACTTCACCTGCATCCGGTAGATGGCTTCCTTGAGAGAGGTGGGGTCGGTACCCTTGGCGAGGCGTACGAAGGCAGAGTAGCGGTCGTTCCCGATCCAGTTGTTAGACCCGTCCCACGTCACCTTGGATATCGTCTTCATGGCGATGACGACATCCATATTGAAAGATGAGTTGGTGGGGAAGGCTTTGAATACACCTCCTATCGTGAGTGGCTGGTTGGGGTAGTCGCGGAGTACGATCTTTTGTCCTAGGACATCGCCACCTATCTTCGCGGCTATCTCGTCGCTGATCATACATTGTTGCTCTGTGGTGAGCACCGCTTTGGGATCTCCGGCGATGACCTCCCTGCCGAAGATGTCGAAGAAATACTCATCGGCAAGGATCGCTTGCCGAAAGGTGTATCCGCTCTTGCTCTCCGTGTAGAGCAAAGATCGGCCGGCAATAGAGGTATATCGGGTAGCGACCTCCACCTGAGGTATCTCTTTCTTCATCCCCGGTGCGACAGCCCCGGGCGTGTTCTCGAATGATTTCTTCTCCCCTGCTATTACTCCATCGACACAGACCTTGTAGGTGCGATCGGCATGAGGTATCTCGCTGTCGTAAGAGTGCTCGAAAGCCACCTTCGCCAGCATCATAAAGCTGATAGCAAAACCCAACCCGAGGCTCAACACTTTGATGGTATTGAGTCCCTTTCTGCGGAAAAACCTCCTGAAAGCATATTTCAATTCATTCATGACTACGGGAGTTTTTAAGATTTGATACTGCCATCGAGGAGATTGACGATACGGTGAGCGTATGCAGCGTCGCGCTCGGAGTGGGTCACCATAACGATAGTGGCACCCTCGGCATTCAGGTCTGAGAGGAGCTTCATCACCTCGGTGCCGTTGGCGGTATCGAGGTTTCCTGTCGGTTCGTCTGCCAGGATGAGGAGCGGGTTGGCGACAGTGGCACGGGCGATAGCGACTCTCTGCTGCTGCCCTCCCGATAGTTGATGCGGGAAGTGTGCGGCACGGTGACTCACGTTCATCTTAGAAAGCACGGACTCTACCCGCTCCTTGCGTTCCGATGCCGGTATCCGCAGGTAGACGAGTGGGAGCTCGACATTCTCGGCTACGGTCATCTCGTCGATAAGATTGAAACTTTGGAAGATAAATCCTATATTCCCTTTGCGTATCGAAGTGCGATTCTGCTCCTTCAGTACCGCCATCTCCTTGCCGTCGAGCAGGTAGCTTCCCTCGGTGGGATTATCAAGAAGCCCGAGGATGTTCAGTAAAGTGGACTTTCCGCACCCGGAAGGTCCCATGATAGCTATGAACTCTCCCTTCTTCACTTCCAGAGAAACATTGTTGAGAGCCTTAGTTTCCACCTCATCTGTGCGGAAAATCTTACTGATGTTGTCGAGTTTAATCATAGTGTTGTATGCTTATTTGTGTTTATGTTTTGGGACATTTGATTGGACTTTACCGCCCACGGTTATCTCCGGTATAGGATGAAGAGGGGCGGAGTTCCGGTCATGTTGATTTACCTGTTAGGTCTTGAGTGCGTAGATGTTACTTAAAGATCAGTTCCGTTGCCGTGCCGAAGTCCTGGTAGTGCGAGATGATGACCTCCTCGCCTGCCTGAAGGCCCGAGAGGATTTCGTAGTGGTCGGCGTTCTGTCTCCCTATGGTGATGTCACGGCGTACGGCTCTCTTGCCATCGCTACTGAGTACATATATCCATCTCCCCCCGGTATCTCCATAGAAGGCCCCCCTCGGGATCATCACTGCTTCGGTAGATAGTCCCAGCTCGAGACTGATGTGGCAGGTCTGTCCGGTACGTATCCCCTCGGGCTTCTCCCCGACGAAGACGAGCTCGGTCCTGAACCTCCTCTCGCGCACTTCCGGATAAACCTTTCGGACCCTCATCTCATACCTTTGCCCTTGACGCACAAAAGTGGCGGAGAGATCCGCTTTCACCCTGTCGATATAGTGTTCGTCTATCATCGCTTCTACCTTGTAGCTGCTCAGGATATTGACCTGTCCGATCTTTTCTCCCGCATGCACCATCTGGCCTATCTCCACATCGAGCAGCCCGAGCTGACCATCGGCGGGGGCTTTTATGCTTAAGTTGTCGATGCGGCTGCGTACGAGTTGGAGGTTTCGGCGCATGTTGTGCAGGCTTTCCTCCATCTGCTCCACCTGGATGCCACGATAGAGGGAGTCCTGATGCTGGCGATCGGCAACGAGATGTCCGCTTCTCACGCTGAACTCATAGTCTTCCTTTGCTTGCAAGTACTCTTCTCGAGCGCATAAGTCCTCCTTGTAGAGCTGCTCGTATTGCTGAGCTTTTCGTTTTTTACGCTCTATGTCGAGCTCTATTTGCAGTCGCTCCCGCCGGAGGTTCAGCTTGTCTTGCTCCATGGTTACCTGAGTGTTGCGCAAGAAGTTCTGTTTCTCCGCCAGCTGCGCCTCGCTGTCGAGGATGCTGAGGGAGAGAGAAGGGTTGGCAAGGCGCACTATCACCTGTCCCTTTTGTACCATCGCTCCCTCCTCGACCAGCTTCTCTTCGACCATCCCTCCCTCTATCGCACTCACCTGGATGCTACTAAAGGGGGCGACCTGTCCGTCCACGCGGATGTTGTCATTGAACTTGTCGTGCGTCACCTTGGCAATGAGTACTCTCTCGCGATCGACCTTGAGGGTATTACTGTTCACTCCGAAGATCAACCATCCCAGCACCGCGAGCACGGCGATTCCGACTGTCATGTAAGCTATATGCTTGTGGGAGATCCCTTTTTTCCTTTCAATCTTAGTGTCCATAAGTATAAGAGTTTAGTCGATGTTGGTGTAATAAGCGAGCCATTCGCGCTTGAGGAGGTAGGTAGTGTAGGCATAGGTCATCTCCGTATGGGCACCCTTGAGGCGAGCTGCTGCGGTGCTCACGTCGATGCTGCCGGCATTGCCCGCCTCATAGTTGCGTAGCAAGGTACGGTAAGCCTTGTCGAGGTGCTCCACCTTCTCTACCGAAGCCCGGTACTCTTCTACTGCCGCATTTACTTCGAGTATAGACTGTTGTATGTCTCTGTACACCTCTCTGTGGGTCTCTTCACGTTGGCTTTCCGCCAGCCTTAGGTTGGCTTTACTGCGCTTGAGGGCAGCGGTCTTGCGCAGTCCGTCGAAGAGGTCGAACGAGAGCGTAACCCCCACATACTCCCCTCGGCGGTTACGGAGCTGCGTAGCGAAAGATTCGTGTGCCGAACCATCCATAAAGAACGAGTAACTTGTACCAAAACCTGCGAAGAGTGATAGACGAGGCAGGAAGCTCCCCACGGCAGCACGATAAGCCTGCTCGGCACTCTTCACCCGACCGTCTGCTACGAGCGACTTGGGCAAGCGGCGGAGGGCAAGGTCGTATAGCTCATCCGCCTTGAGGTCGGTCGCTTCTGCTGTCGAGAGGGTCAGGCTGTCGCGGATAGAGAGTGTATCTCCGATGGGGTAGTTCATCTTTTCTTTCAGGTTGAGGACGGCGATCTCGTACTCATTGCGTCGGCGCACGAGTGTCAGCCTGTCCGTAGCCTCGGTGGCACGCATCTCGGCCACATCGGGTGCGCCCTTGCTCCCGAGCTCGTACATTCGCTGTATGCGACGGGTCATAGCCTGGCTACCGGCGAGGTCGCTCTCTGCTGTGCGACAGAGCTCGTGCGCATAGAGGAGACGGTAGTATGCCTCTATGGTCTCCATACGTATCAGGTCTGCCGTCAGGCGTGCCTGCTCTCGTCCCGTGATCTTCTCGTAGCGAGCCATGCGAAGTCGGAAGAGCGAGCTGAATCCATCGAACAGCAACCACGACCCTTCGATATTGTAGTTGTTGCGAAACGAATTGATGTCCGTGTACGTATTGGTCTTCGGGTCTATCCCACGCCCAAAGTTGATGTACGCTGCCCCGGAAGCCGTGACCGAAGGTAGCAGTCTCCCTATCGCTTCGCCGTAGTCGGCGGCAGCTATGGCCGCTTCGGCGTGTGCTCCCCTTACTTTGGGATTGTGCCGGAGTGCGTAGCGGATGCACTCTTCCAGGCTCATTTCGGAGGACTGGGCCCGCCCTCTCAAGGGGAGCAACGTGAGTGCCGCAAGTATGAGTAGTATCGGTTTCATATCATTGTATGGTCGAGGGGATTGGCCTCTTCCTATCAATCTTTCTGACAATCACTGTGCCAAGATGTCTAATGCGCTGTAAGTCAGAGGTCTTTGCTCCTTCTCCTCTTGGTCGGAGTGTAAAGTATCTTTACAGTCACTGTATTGATTTTTTACACCTTTCCCGATATAAACATTGGTTTTACCGTACCTTGAGTTGTTTTCAGGGGTGGAGTCCTACTTTTCAGCCCCTGAAAAGTAATCTTCAGCCCTTGAAAACTACTTTTCACCTCCTGAAGATTACTTCACTTCCGGGAGAAGATAAGTTCTTGTCCCGGTATGTCAAACAAATGTACCGGGAGAGTGCTGCAAAATAGCTATCTTCGCAGCTATATTTACACGCAAATACCTTATACTACAATATGATGACTTGCCGAGCGTTTGCTTTGCTGACCCTCCTTTTGGCGTTCATCCTCTTCGGAGAGATCCGTATGTCGGCACAGGAGGAAGGGATAGTGGATGTCCACACTATTATTCGTGATGCACATTCGGGTCAGGGTATCCCCTATGCTTCGATATATATTAGGGAGCGACAGAGCGGGGCGACAGCCAACGAGCATGGGGAGGTGCTGCTGCACTTGCCCCCGGGGACGTACGGCGTGATTGTGCGATCGCTCGGGTACGGTTCGCTACACGCCACGATGAGTGTGGAGAGGAGTGGAGCACGGTATGCGTACGACCTCTCGCCGCTCAGCTATCGGCTTGATAGCGTAGTGGTAACTCGTCGTAAGGGAGACGAGGATCCGGCGTATGCCATCATGCGTCGTGTGATGCGCCGTACGCCGATCTACGACAAGATGATCAGGAGGCAGGTCTATCGCACTTATACCAAAGGCTCGGGGAAGCTGGAGAAGATCCCTTTCTTCGTCCGTAACGTGAAGGATGAGGGTATCGCCCTCAAGGAGTATGTGGGCAAGCGTTTCGTCATAGAGGGCGACTTCGGGACGGAGTACGATGCGCCTTCGACCTACAAGCATCATACTTATGCGCTGCGCAGCTCCGTACCGGAGCAGTTGCCGATAAGTGCAGGGAGCGGCTTACAGACGTTTGCCAACTTCAACGTCTACGGCAAAGAGATCGGAATGGGTTCGGTAGGGATGATCACCAACCCCCTTCGTGCCGGAGGACTGAACGTATACACGTATAAGCTCATCAGCGCCACGACCGACGGAGATGAGACTATCTACCGCATAGCTTATAGCAGTCGTCGTGCCAAGATGGCGTGGGGCGAGCTCTTTGTCTCCGATCGGAGCTGGGCACCGACACGTCTCACGCTCCACTCCGACCTGCAAGGGATAGTACGCTTTGACGTAGAGACCGTACTCAATCCCGTCCAAGATGGGGTGCATCTCCCTACTTCTTACATCCTGAAGATGAAAAATTCGCTCATGGGACTGGTTATGAGCTTCGACTTCTACTCTTCCATCAAGTATAGCGAGGTAGCTCTGGACAGTTCGATACGGGATCTGTACAGAGATGAGGAGGGTAGAGCGGAGAGAGAGATGCCGTCCGAAGCCCTCTTTGCTCCCCTCAAGTCTTCTGCGGTACGTAATATCACCAAGACGACAAGGCGTATCGAACATCACCTCGATACGCTCGGCACGAAGGCGCGAGACAAGTATGAGCTGCCCGTATTGCGTACCGTAAAGAAAAGTAGTGTGGATTCTCTCGCACTCCTGCGTGACTCCGCTTACTGGCAGGGTATATCTACCATGCCGCTGTCCGAGGAGGAGCTGTTGAGTTATGCGAAGAAGGACTCGCTCATGAAGGCTTTCGACCGCAAACGCGCCCTGGTACCGAAGAAGGAGGGACAGCGCACGGGCACAAGTCCATTGGGTGCGTTCATCTGGGGATACGACCACAAGCTCGGCAAGTACTGGACAGTCGGGGTGGGAGGTCTGCTTGGGGCGACGCTCAATAACTATCGTTACTGTGATGGTTGGTGGTTAGGGCCGGAGTGGTATCTGGGATATGACAACATGGATACCGCATCTCCCGTTGCCTTTGAGCTGAAGCCGAGCTTGCGATATACGACACACAGCCATCGATGGTTCTGGCAAGTCAGGGGACTCCTCCAGTACGCCGGACGACGACGTGGCGAACTCTCTGTCAAGGCAGGGCACCATAGCGATGACCTTGGTGGGGGGCCTATGGATGGACTTCCGGGCATTGCGAATATGATATTCACTCTTAACGATGGGCGGGGCAATAACCTCTTCTACGATCGTCGATACTTCTCTTTCACCAATAGGATAGATCTTGCCAACGGGGTGCGCCTCTCCATAGGGGGAGAGCACAGAGAGAGCGACTACCTTCCCGATGCTCGCCTCTGGGGGATCAGTAAGGAGCTGGTGAAAGACCACCTCAACCACTTTGCCGCTCAGGATACCCGACCGATGAAGTACTACGAGATGGAGCGTCACGTATCGCGTACGGTGGAGGTAGGACTTACTTTCAATACCAACCCTTACTACTCGATGGTGCGGGGGCGTAAGGTAGTGGCCAACGAGTCGGATAGACCTCTCTCCCCTCGGGGCTCGAAAGTCATCTCGATAAGTACGCACCCTCCCGCAGAGATAGATAATCATACCTTCGTCTCCCTCACGTACCGGCAGTCCATAGCCCGGGAAGGGAGCAACGACAGTGACTACTCTTTCCTCAGGGCTTCCCTATTCGGAGTGCGCAGGCTTGCGCCCACGATCCCGTTGCTGTACCGCCTCGATGTGGGGATTTATCCGTACCGCAGGGTGATGCATGCCGATGATGGCTACTACTTGAAGCGAGAGAACCTCTTCTTCCTCGGGGCGGACAAGACTCTCTTCCAGACCATGCGCACCTACACCGCCGCAGGGAGGCTCTTTACGACTGTGCACCTCGAAGCCCCTCTACCGCTTCTGTTAAGTCATCTGCCGGGAAAGGTCGGTGCCTTTACCCAGGAAAATCTCTCCCTAAAGACGTACTGGGACTACGATCGTCCCAAGCATCCCTTCCTCGAAGCCGGGTACACTGTCTCTTTCGGACCTGCCACGTTGGGGGTCTTCTACGGGGGATACAACTTCAAAGAGGACAAGGGACTCTCCTTCCGTCTCGGTATCGGTCTGTAAGTGCCGGGGAGAGGGTACAGAGAGTGCCTATCGTGCGTTCGGGTTGGAGCCTATGCTTTGTATGACGGTCTCGAACTCCTTGTTGTCCACAAGGCTTTTGTTCTTCGTCTTTGTCTTGTAGGTGTTGATGGTATGTACCGAATAGTTAAGGAACTGTGCTATCTGTTCCGACTTCGTGATCCCGAGCCGTACGAGGGCAAATATGCGTAGCTCCGGGGTGAGTTCGTTCTTGTCCGACAGGACGATGCGCTCCTCGGGCGGGAAGAGTGCGTTGTAGCCCTCGATGAAGTCCGGGAAGAGCTTCAGGAAGGTGGTATCGAAGTTGGTGTACATATCCTTTCGCTCCTTGACGAGAGTGCTTTTCTTCAACATCGCTTTCACCTCATCGTAGTGGCGATCCTGGAGCTTCTGGGAGATGCTTTGGTATAGGGTCTCGAGGTATTGTATGTTCTCCGAGTAGTTGAAGAACGAAGAGCCTATGTACTCATCCTTGATGATGTTGGCTTCTATCAGCTTCTGATTGGTCCTGTGCAGGGTGCGGTTGTCCTCCTCTATCGTACGCTTCGCCTGGCGGAGGGTACGTATCTGTTTGTAGATTACGAGGAAAGCCCCCACGAGCAGGATACAGAGGATGGAGATGACCACGAGAGAGCCGGTGAGACGTTCCTTCTGACTGCTTACGAGCTCGTACCTCCCCTCTTCGATGAAGGGTTGTATGTAGCCTATCGCCACCTTCCGATGCTGTGCGTTGTAGAAGTTGGCATCCTCAAGGGCCACTTTAATGTATCGGTTGGCCTCGGTAAGTTTCCCCTTTTCATACATCAGCCGGGCAAGGAGCCCGTTAGCGGTGTTCTCCCTGGTGGCGGACTCTATGTCGTAGCGTGCGGATCTGGCGAAGTGCTCTATCGCCTCATCGTGGCGGGACAAGGCCAATGCTATATGTGCGAGGTTGGCATGAGCTATCGCCAGAGCGTGAGGAGAGAGGTCGGAGAGCGTCAGGATGTGCTCGTAGATCTCCTTCGCGCTACCGTACCTGCCGGTCATCATCTCTTTCTGTCCCAGGTAGTCGTACCAGAGTCTGCCACCTTGAGGGATGAGGGTCAGCAGGCTGTCGATGAGGATGAGTGCTCTCTCCTTGTATCGGTTGTGGAAGTACTTGTTGCTGTTATTGTACTCAGCCATGTCGTAGTAGTACTTGGAGAGGAGCTCGAGGTGCTTCTGGTGCACGGCACTATCCATTTGCATGGTGCCTATGTCCTCGAGGAGATCTCCGGCCTCCTTGAAGAGCCCGCCGGTGACCAGGCAGTATGCGACATTGATGAGCGACTCTGCCCTGTCCGACGACGGGGAGAGAGTCTCGGCGAGTCGGACGCCGAGGTTGGCATAGTGGAACGCCGAGTCGTACTGATAGTACTTGTACCCCTCCATGATGCGATAGAGGAGGGCGAGGCGCGCCTTGTCGTCCTTTGCCTTTACCAAGTCCCTCTTCATTCCCTCCAGCTTCTCCTCGTGCTTGTTATAGTACTGCTGGCGTTGGGCAATGGCTTTGTCCAGGTCTTGCAATGCCGTCTGACCTGCGACGCTACTGCACCCGATAGATAAAAGAGCTATCAGCAGCCAAAACCTATATCTCCACTTTGTCATATCTGTGCCTATTGTTGAGTATCCCTCGTTAGAAACAAATGTAATGCTTTTTCACGACATTTTTACATCATTGTCGCTACTGCGGCTTGCCATGATCGGAGATGCGGATGGCTTGTAGAGGGAGGAGAGATGCTCGTGTCCCGACGCAAACCTCTTCGCTACCGTATCTGAAGTGATGATCAGGGGCTGAAAACCAATAACCCGGGGGCTGAAAATTAAATTTCCGCAGCAGAAAAACAACTTTCAGCCCCTGATCATCACTTTACTTCCTGATCTCTCCAACTTCTTTGTCCGACATCG
>JBHBLB010000069.1:0-5057 GCA_041791495.1 Porphyromonas sp. | reverse complement strand
TAGTAGTTCGCCTTTGGGATCGGATAGGATAGAGTCGCCGGTATATACGAGTCCTTTGGGACCGGCTCCTACTCTGTTGCAGCCCAAGACGTAGGCTTGATTATCTATTGCCCGGGCACGCAGGAGCATCTTCCAGGCATCTTGTCGGGGACGAGGCCAGTTGGCACAGCATAGGATAAGGTCATACGGCAGCTCGGCACTGTACCTCATCCACACCGGGAAGCGCAGGTCGTAACAGATCGTAAGGAGGATATCCCACCCTCTCCAAGAGACGACACACCTCTTATCCCCGGCAAGGAAATACTTTGCCTCACCACCGGGACCGAAGAGATGCACCTTGTGGTACTCCGCTTCCATACCTTCGTTCACATCCATAAAGACCCCGGCATTGGCAAGCCGGCCACTCTCCGTCTTCCGAAGGAGACTACCATAGACGGCACACCCGTACCGTTCGGATAGCTTACGCATCGCCTCACGCCCCTTGTCGTATGCACCCTCTATCCCCTCTTCGTCGATCGTGACGAAACCTGTGGTCCACATCTCGGGAAGGAGGAGCAGGTCTACACCCTCCATCGGCTCCCTTGCGAGGAGATCATGGAGATGACTTATGTTCCAAGCCACATCGCACTGACGCTGCTCCATCTGTATGAGAGCGACGTTTAGTATCTCTTGTGTCATCATTGCGGCATCGGTCTATGGAGTGTACTGCTCGGGGAACTTCGCCATATCGGCACTGAATCTCGAACGTATGTATGTCATATCGCGCTCCATATCGTCCGTCGGCACAAAAGTCTCGAATATCCCGATCTCTTTATGCTTATAGTCCAACCGGGCAAGCTCTATCACGATACCGGCTCCTGACGCAATTCGCCAAAACCCGCTCCGCCAATTCTCTCGGCGCGAACGGCTTCCCTCGGGTGTCACAGCGATATTGTAGTCATCGGAGTTGCCTATCGCTGCGATGACCTGATCGACTATCGAAGACTTCTGAGCCTTACTGCGATCGACGGGGACTCCCCCAAGAGCCTTAAAAATATAGTTGAGAGGGAAAACGAACCACTCCTTCTTGATCATAAAATGCGGACGTCTACCGAGGGAGAGATAGTATGCCAAGCCGAGAGGGAAGTCCCAATTGCTGGTATGAGGAGCGACACATATAACCGACTTACGCGCCACAAGCTGCGGATAGATCGGAGTCCAACCAAAGAGATTAAGGAGCTTCCTCCAAAACAGGTTACCTTTTATCATATTATATCTTACGGTGCTTGAGTTAGTACAAAGTTAAGGATTACGGCGCAACACCACAACGCATCCCCATAGAGTGCGGCAAAATTGTTTCCGACACTACGAAAGGAAATAGTCAAGATGCGGATGCAAGCCGATGTTCAGCCCTTGATTTTTAGTTTTCAGTCACTGAAAAGTAACTTTCTACCCTTGAAAATTAGTTTTCAGCAGCGGGGCACAACTTCAGGCATGGGAGTGGAGAAGTTCGTTACGGTATGCGACACACTTCTCATGGCACTGTGGCACATACGGCTATTCGCACTCAGAAAGGGAGGAGAGAGGTAAGGATGGGAGGGATCTCCGACAGCGCCGAAGCGACATACACGGGACGCCGGAGGGGATGCTCGGGAAGGGGGGCCACTTTGGGGTTGAACCAAATGGAGCGGATCCCGGCATTCTGAGCACCGATAATATCAGCGTCCCAGCTGTCTCCTATCATGATCGTCTCGGAGGGTCTGGTATTGGTACGGGAGAAGGCGTAATCGAAAATCGGTTTGTGTGGCTTATTGCACTTGGCATCTTCGGACAAGATGATGTGGTCGATGTACGGGGAGAGGCCCGACTTGCTTATCTTGGTATACTGCACCTCGCGAAAACCGTTGGAGATGACCACCACTCTGTACAGAGACTTGAGGTAACGGAGGAGGGGGAGAGCCCCGGGGATGAGCTTTGTCTTGCGGGAAGTCGTGATGAGGAAGTGGGTATTGATGTCCAGTATCTCCTCTTCGGCCGTTATCCCGAGCGGAGCAAGTACGGGGGCAAATCGCCCAAGTGTCAGCTCCTGCTTAGAGATAAGTCCCTGACGGTATAGGGCCCACTGCCGCTCGTTGTTGGGCTCGTATATAGAGAAAAAAGCCTCGAACGAACTGTACACCCTACCCCAATTGAAGAGAGAGTACAGTTCTTCGAGACTTTCTTTATTATTGGTCTGTGTATCCCATAGCGTGTCGTCAAGATCTATAAGTATAGTCTTAATCATACCACTCTATAGGGACAAGAGTTTGGATGCAAGGTTTAGTTTACCTCGATAACGAGATACTTGCTCAAGCTCCAAAATTCGTTCACGTCAAGTATATTGAGAGACATATTCCCTTCGCCATCCTTTACGAACTCATACGAAGAGCTCGGGTGCTGTGTACGTACACGAGCCTTAGGAGCAAAGAGAGGTATAGTCGTCACCTCGCGGATATCGATAGAGAGGAAATAGTCCTTGTTGAAACCCTGCGGGAGGACTTTTGCGCTGGAGAATAGACCACCACCGGCGATGATACGCTGCTCTTTGAGTTCAGAAGCGGTACCGAAGCAGTAGTATGCCGTGTGGAGATCGCTGTCTTGTTGTTTCAGCTTTTCGTCCTTTGCCCTATTGTCCGAAGTGAGATCCTCTACATTCTTGGAGAGATCTGCCACTGCGCTATCCAGTTCATTGATACGAATATCTTTGGCTGCCAGCTCATCTCTGAGGCTTGTAAGCATACTTTCCTTCTCTTCGAGCTGTTGAGTCATTTGTTTGATCTTGCTCGCGAGGGCTTTAGATCTGATATTATTCTTCTTAAGTTCCTCATTCAGCTTCTCGATCTGTTCGCGACTCTTCTTGAGGTTTTCGGTAAAGACCCTCATGTTGTTGCGGATCTCGTTGCGAGTACTTTCGTTGAACTCGCCGCCTCTTTTCTTAATCGTCACATAGTTCTCCGCATCCTTGATGTCCTGAAGACTCTGCTCGACTTCGTTGATGATAGAGAGCATCTCTTCGAGGTTCTGGTCTGCCGTAGTAGAAACAGTCAATAGAGAGTCATACTGTTTCTGCAATCTCTTGTAAGCCGCCGAGTTTTCGCCACACGAAACCATCAATGCAGCGGCACATACACACGCTAAGATTAAATTCAATTTCTTCATACTAATTCTTAATTTTGGTGTTATACTTATTCACATGTTGGCGCTCCTCTTTAGGGATAGGAGCAATTACCACGACAATCTCCCCAAGGGGAGGAGTAGCGGTATAGTGGGCTATGAGTTCTCTCACCGTACCACGTTTATATTCTTCGTGCAACTTGGTCAGTTCACGTGCTACAACGATCTCTCTGTCCTCCCCAAGGATCTCTGCGGCTTGCTCGAGCAGCTTGACGAGTCTTGTGGGGGCTTCGTACAGTATGGTCGCCACATCTCTTGCGGCTATCGTTTCGAGCCGAGAGAGACGCCCTTTCTTGTGCGGGAGGAACCCCTCAAAGAAGAACCTGTCGCAAGGCAACCCCGAACCCACAATCGCCGTAATGGCTGCGGTAGCTCCCGGCAGGCATACCACGGCTATACCGGCTTCGACACACTTACGTACGAGCAGGAAGCCCGGATCAGAGATACCCGGCGTACCGGCATCCGAGACGAGGGCGATGCGTTGTCCTACTGCTATCTGCTCGGCAATACGTTCGACCACTGCATGTTCGTTATGCATGTGGTAACTACGTACGGGAGTCTCTATATCGTAAGCCTTGAGGAGGCGCGACGTAGTACGAGTATCCTCAGCCATGATCAGGTCAGCCTCACGCAAGTGCCTAAGAGCCCTGAGGGTAATATCCTCAAGGTTTCCAATAGGGGTCGGTATGACAATCAGAGGGTTCATGGCTGCAATATACGGAAAAAAGTGATGTCTCGGCAAAATATCCTACACGGGGAAGTAGGAAGCTATGGCAACGAGGAAGTCGGCCACGGTCTCTTGCTTGGGATCCATACGCAACACTTCACGTGCATATCGCCTGGCCTCTTCCTGCGAACCGAGACGCCCCATCTCGGACAATACTCGCTTCATCTCCTCCATATCGTCGCCGAATAGCTCGCGACGGAACCTGAAGAGGTCTATCACGCTTATGTAGTCCATAAGTGCCGGCACAGAGCTGTGTACAGGCTCCACTACAACCTGTGCGACTATGGGCTCGCCCTTGGCGACAAATAGGTCCTGGGGCATACTCTTGAAGCTATCGAAGTAGGGTACTTCCGGCTCTGCGGTATGTTTTTCTTGAGACAGAGCATAACTGCTATCGGGAGAAGCCGACTCAAGAGTCAGGCTTTCCAGCTCGTCCTTTATGTCCTCCAACTCACCGATAAGGCGTGTGATGCGACGCGACAGGAGTTCGACTTTAGCTCTATTGTCCATATACAGTCATAGTTGTTACGAAGCAAATGTACACAAAAAATATCTGTTTCGTCATTATCTCCTACTCTATCTACTGCATGATGGGTTCCCGTCGCCCGTCTGAATAGCAGGAAAAGGAGCTGATACTGCACCACGATTTCACCTTTGGTTCGATCGTCACACCTCTCTTACGTGATAGAAAAGGACAACGATGGCGACACGAAAGTAGTAGCTCCCGGACATGAAGTTGTATTCCGCTGCTGAACACTACATTCCAGCCGCTGATTTTTAATTTTCAGAGGCTGAAAAGTAATAATCAGGGGCTGAACATAAGTTTACTTCCCTAAACCCCTAAGTTTATACCCTGTCATTAGAGACCTCTCACCCCTATCCGTCAGTGGACTCAACCCATAAGGGGCATACAAGAAGGGGGCCGCGTCCATCACCTCGACACAGCCCCCTTATGTATTCGCTACTCTACGGACAAACTACTTAACGGCCGAGATAACTTCCGCAATACGGTGACCCGAGCCGATGGTATAGCCTTGGGAGATATGGACGATGCGCCCGAAGGTATCGCAGACCGCAACAACCGGAAGCGACATCCGTTGCTCGATTTGACAACCTGCCTGCAACATCTCCAGGATGC
>JBHBLB010000068.1:0-10935 GCA_041791495.1 Porphyromonas sp. | reverse complement strand
TCTGTGCCACTCTGTGAATGTCACCGGGTAGAGATTACGTTCGTCTACCGGGTGTTCCTCACTCTTGACACAACACCATACGTCAATGTCTATCGGAGGGAAGTATGTGTCGGCTTCCTCCCACCGACCATGTACGAGGGTGATATGGAGGACATCCGCCTCCGGAAGTGCTTGTCGGTATAGTTCTCCCCCACCGATCACGAAGAGATCCCGACTCTCTCCCGCGGCAACGAGGGCTTCGGCGATGCTGTGCACTGTGACCGTACCGGGGGCGGAATAGGAAGCATTGCGGCTTACTACTATATTCAATCGGCCCGGGAGTGCGCCCTTGGGCAGACTCTCATAGGTCTTGCGCCCCATCACTATGGGACTTCCCATCGTAGTCTCCTTGAAGTGCTTGAGGTCTCTCGGCAGATCTCTCCCCCACGGCATATCACCTCGGAAGCCTATTGCCCCGTCTTCTGCCATCGCAGCTATGATATGAAGTGTCGGTCTGTCCGGACTCATACGGCTACTTCTGCTTTGATGTGTGGGTGCGGGTCGTAATCGGTGAGCGTGAAGTCCTCATAGCGGAAATCTTCGAGACGTGTCACGGCAGGGTTGAGGACCATACGTGGCAATGCTCTTGGCGTACGAGAGAGCTGTATATCTGCCTGCTCGATGTGGTTCGCATAGAGATGCGTGTCGCCGAAAGTATGCACAAAGTCGCCGGCTTCTAAGCCTGTGACCTGCGCCACCATCATTAGAAGCAGTGCGTATGACGCAATGTTGAACGGCACGCCAAGGAATATGTCGGCACTGCGTTGGTAAAGCTGTAAGCTGAGACGCCCGTCAGCGACATAAAACTGATAGAATGCATGGCAGGGCGGAAGCCGCATCTCGGAGAGCTCCCCTACGTTCCAGGCACTCACGATGATACGACGACTATCCGGTTCTTCGCGTATCTGCCTGAGGGCTTCTGTGAGCTGGTCGTGCTCGATGCCCCGAGCGTCACGCCATCTCCTCCACTGAGCCCCATAGATGGGTCCGAGGTCGCCGTGCTCATCTGCCCATTCGTTCCATATCCTCACCCCGTTGTCGTTGAGGTACTTGATATTTGTGTCGCCGTGGATGAACCATAGGAGCTCATGGATGATCGAGCGGAGGTGAAGCTTCTTGGTAGTCAGGAGTGGAAACCCTTCACGCAGATCGAACCTCAACTGGTGGCCGAACGAACTCACCGTACCGGTCCCGGTGCGGTCTCCTTTCAGGACGCCGTGGTGGCGTATATGGTCGAGGAGGTCAAGATACTGTTTCATATGTCTCTGTCTGTGGGCTATCTTCGTTCTCGCCAAAGTGATGTCCTTGCGCCCTCAATGCGATGAGCGAACCATTATTGGCGACAAGGTGTGCCCCTTCACTGGCATCGGTGATGTAACCTATTATACGCACATCTTCGATCTTCTCGACCAAGTCTTTCATCCCAAGCGGTACGGTGAAGAGGAGCTCGTAGTCCTCTCCCCCATTGAGTGCGGCAGTGATGACATTGATATTGAGCTCTTCGGCCATCGCTCCCGTTTCGTAGTCGATGGGGATCATCTTATCGTAGATGCGACATCCCACTCCCGACGCCTTCGTGATGTGTAGAAGCTCCGAAGCGACCCCGTCGGAGACGTCTATCATAGCGGTAGGGACGATGCCGGCTTGACGCAAACGCTCCACAATATCTATACGCGCGTATGGGCGCAGCTGCCTCTGGAGGATGTACTCTCTGCCCTCGAACTTGGGTTGAAACTCCAAAGTCCCGTCGTAAGCCACCTTCTCTCGCTCACAAAGCTGCAATCCCATATAGGCGGCTCCCACATTCCCCGACAGACATATCAGGTCATTGACCCGTGCTCCGGAGCGACGCACCGCCTTGCCTTTGGGTACTGACCCTATCGCTGTCACGCTTATCGTGAGTCCGGTGAGCGAGGAGGAGGTATCTCCTCCCACAAGATCGACGCCATACACTTCGCAAGCCTCATGTATACCTCGGTACAGAGCCTCGACATCCTCTACGGAGAAGCGTGTCGAGATCCCTACGGAGACGGTGATCTGCTCGGGCGTCCCATTCATCGCAAGTATATCCGAGACATTGACACTCACCGCCTTGAAGCCTACGTGCTTGAGAGGGCAGTACATCAGATCGAAGTGTATGCCTTCGAGGAGCAGGTCGGTCGTGACAAGAGTCTCGCGCCCGCTCTCCGGACTAAGTATAGCGGCATCGTCTCCCACCCCGAGGATGGTCGATGGCACCCGGGTATTGAATGGCTCGGTCAGTCGGTCGATAAGCCCGAACTCACCTATCTGTGAGATGTCCATAGAGGTAGTGTCGGATTGATTATTGACCACGAAGTTACGGATTTCCCCTGACTTTCTCTCCTTTTTCTGTATCAGTATAAGTAAGAAGAGCGGTAGACCTCGCTCCCCCTCTCCTATGAGAATACCGATGGAAGCGGTAAGAGACCTTCACTCTACCGCACCTGAAGTTATCTTCGGGGACTGATTTTTAATTTTCAGGGGGTGAAAAGTAATAACCCACGACCGGAAAGTAATTTTCCACCCCTGAAAACGGATTCATATCCCGTCATAGGCAAGTTTACTACGGCATCCCGGCAACTTCCCATTCGGGGGCGAACCGCCCCTTGTGCCACTACACCCACGTGCACGTATGGAGGAGCGGAAGGGAATTTGTACTTTTGCGCAGAAGGCAATATCTATAAAAGAAAATAGAAACAGGGATGAAGAAGGGAAAAATAGTCGTCCTGGACGACAACCAAAACGTACTCAATGCGCTGGGGTTACTGCTCCGGACGGAGTTTGAGGAGCATACGCTGATCTCCTCTCCGCAGATATTGCCGGCAACCCTCAGGGAGAAGCGTCCCGATGTAGTGCTCCTCGATATGAACTTCAAGGCAGGTGTCAATACCGGCAACGAGGGCCTCTACTGGCTTTCGGAGGTCAAGCGGCTCTATCCTGATATGCCGGTGGTCCTTTTCACTGCATACGCCGACATAGACCTTGCCGTAGAGGCTCTCAAGCGTGGGGCTTCCGACTTCGTAGTCAAGCCGTGGGACAATGCCAAACTACTGGAGAGCCTGAGGAGTGCTATGGGAGGGACGGCTACGAGCACCGGTACCAAAGCCCCGAACACCCCCACACCGGCGACAACGATTGCACTCGGTCGTTCTCCGGCGATGCAGAGGGTCGTGGAGATCATACGCAAGGTGGCCCCCACAGATGCGAACCTCCTCATCACCGGAGAGAATGGTACGGGGAAAGAGGTCGTAGCCCGCTACGCACACAGTCTATCCCTTCGTAGCGACAGGCCCCTGGTCACTGTGGATATGGGTGCGATAACGGAGTCGCTCTTCGAGAGTGAGGTCTTCGGACATGTCAAGGGGGCTTTCACCGATGCCCGCACCGACAGAGCCGGAAAGATCGAAAGTGCTGACGGCGGTACCCTTTTTATGGACGAGATAGGCAACTTGAGACCTTCGCTGCAAGCGAAACTACTTGTCGCCCTTGAGCGTCGGGAGGTGGTGCGTGTGGGGAGCAACAGACCGATACCTTTCGATGTGCGGCTCATCTCTGCCACGAATGGGCGCATCTTCGACAAGGTGGAGTCGGGGGAGTTCCGCGAAGATCTGCTGTACCGTATCAATACGATACACATAGAGATACCACCTCTGAGGAGCCGGCCCGAGGACATCGAGGAGCTGGCAGTCCTGTTTGCCCGGGAGTTTGGCGAGAAGTACGGCAAGCCCTCTGCTGCTTTGAGTCCCGACGCACTACGACGGCTGCACGAACACTCCTGGCCCGGCAATGTGCGAGAGCTGCGTCATGCCATAGAGAAAGCGGTAATCCTCTGTGACGGATCCGAGATATCGGCACAGGACTTCCTCTTCGACTGCGTACGACAGAGCGTAGGAGACGGGACCCCCGTCACGCTCGAAGCAATGGAGAGGCAGCTCATCCTCCGCTCCCTGGAGCGTACCGGTTACAACATCTCCCTCTCTGCCGAGGAGCTTGGTATATCTCGGCCCACACTTTATAGCAAAATCAAAAAGTACGAACTCTGACCTCCTGCTCCCGCCTCTCGGTGATTGAGGGGGAAGAGGCACGCATTTTTTTGTCCGAATACTACCTAATTTGTTGCATCTCAAATATTATATCGTTAATTTTATCGGCGAAAAAACAACCGCGCCATATTAACCTTTTGATGCTCGACCCTAATCTGAAGCTGTCACTTTAGGAGGTTAGCTGGTGTAATACGAACAAATTAAATCAACTATCTGTATGAAAAAACTTAGTATCTTCTGGGTGACAGCCCTCCTGCTCATGGGAGCATTCTGGAGCTGTACGGATGAAAAGAAGGAACTCATCGGTGTGGATATCGTGGACAAGTACGATATCAGCTTCACGATCAATGATGAAGGCGTGACATCGACCTCCTATTCATTCGAAGTCATCCCCACAGACAAGAAAACCCCTTACGTATGTCTCTATGTAGACAAGACAGTGATCGACAAGGTGCCTAAGCATGACTTGCCTGCTTTCCTCGTAAAAGAGCTCAAAAAGAACGCCCAAGCCAATAGCAAGACTTGGGAAGAGTATCTGTCCGGTATCGCCATCACAGGAAATACCAAGAAGACAATCAGCAACCTCCTCCCGGGAAATATGTACGAACTTGTGGTCTTCGGGGTCAAGGACAACCGTCTCTCTCAAAGTGCGACCTACAAATTCTTTGAGACTTTGAAGGCAGATTTCGTGAAGATGACCTTTGATGTCACAGCCACTCCCGTGAAGCCTACGGAAATTCATATCGACGTGAAGCCATCGCTTCAGGATGTGAAGTGGTACTTCTGCTCTTTCCCCAAAGCCTCTTACGACAGAGCCAAAGCAATGGGTATGAATGACAGCCAGATCGCATTGTCGTACCTCAACGAAGAGGTTAAGAACTTCTTGATGTACAACCCGAACCCGTCCGATGAACTACTGCAAAAGTTCATCAACAGTAAGTTCTACGAAGGGGATCAAAAACTGGTAATCAGAGGGCGTACAATCAAAGCCGATACCGAGTATGTCTACTTGTCTACGGGAGTTTTCTTGACAGCAGACAAGGAAATAGTGTTTATCTCCGAAACAACTTTCGGGACTTTCACTACGCCTAAAGTGCAACAAAAAGATGTGACGTTCGATATGAAGGTCGAAAACATCACCCAGACAACTGCATCGGTATACATCAAACCTTCGGATCCTACGCTTCCTATCGTATGGAGATGCGGTGTCTTGAACGATGCCTTGCAGGCCATGACTCCGGAAGAGCACGCCAAGTATATCATCGATACGAACCCTTATATCTCTTTCGAGGCATTCCCACAGACGGTTTCATACCCAACATACAAGATCATGCCGGATAGCAAGCACTTCCTCATCGTATTCGGATATGAGGGCGGTGTAAGCACCAAGGTGCAGAGAATGGAATTTGATCCGCTCAAGGCCGGGGATCCAATGCAGACAGACTTCACTGTGGACTTGCTTTATAGCTCTTCCGACAAAGTGAAGCTCAAGGTGACGCCATCGGAATCATCGGTCTACTATCTGCCATTGCTCTACCCCGACACTGAAAATAAAGAATCGGTCAAAGGAAAACTTATAGCAAACTTCCGCCGCACTCTCGAACAAACAAAGGGAAGCTTTAACCCTCATGCCACCCTTTGGGATATAATCGGTCAATCATGTGACCTAGGGGCAAGCGAATTTGAATGGAAAAAGATGAAGCCCGGAACCAAGTATACCCTCATGATCTTAACCTTCAACAAGACAGGGATTGCCAGTGATAAGTACTTCAAACAGTCTTATCTCACCGTACCCGGCCTATCACAAGAGACAGTGGATGGTGTAGAGATCTTGGGCGTATTCGATGGTGACGAAGAGGCAGGTACGATCTTCAACCAACCGGGTATGGTAAAGAACAAAGCTATCATGGTAATGAAGTATAAGGTATCTGCCGGAGTCCATGAGGCTTACTCCGCAGCAAGCGAAGACATGAGTAACGTAGACGAATTGGATCCTGCCGTACTTTCGGATGCCGACATCCTCAACAATGCTTCACTCCCATGGACAAAGATGAAACTGAAAGCACCTTATCTCTTCCTTGTTGTCAAGTGGGATACTCCGCAGATCAGCTTCAGCTATGGCTTAACAGCGAAGATGGAACGCGGGCCTATCGCACGTGCATCCCTGAAAGCCGCCACCAAGGCAGACAAGAAGCCTATCAGCGAGCTCAAGAAGATCTATGACGAGTCGAAAGCCACCCCGGCGGCAGCGATGTATGCACGTAATATCATCGAAGCGATGTCGTTGGTTTGGAAGCCTGCACAGGCAAATTCGATCGAGGCTTACCTGCCTCACACTTCAGACAAGCCAGCTCTCAGATCGGCTGTTGTCGGTGATGTCGAGGGAGATGTCGAAAAGCAGGTGGTCGAGATACCAGTAGTCCACACCGTAAAGTAAGGAAGTGCCCGTTATCATTATTAAAGAGACAAATATTATGAAAGCAAAACTACTCTATATACTTACTGCAGTACTTTGTCTGAGCGTCGTAAGTTGTACAAAGGACGACTCGGTCAAGATCGATCTCTCTCAGAGCAGCATCATGGATGTTCCATCGGAAGGGGGCTCATACGATATCAAGGTGAGTGCATCCGATACATGGGTTGTCAAGGAAGAGAGCAGGGAATGGATGAGCGTGGCCAAGTATGCTTTGGGCGACGTACAGTATCTCAAGATCGAAGTGGAGAGCAACCTCAACGAGAAGGAACGTACGGCAGAGATCGAGCTTCTCACTCGCAACTCCAAGAAGGCCATAAGCATCCAACAGCAAGGTAAGCCTGCGGGTGCAGAGCTGAAGTATCGCCTCCCCATCATCTTCCATGTTCTGTACTCCGACCCTGCCGACGCGGACCAGAACATTGCCAAGGAGAGGATCTATCAGACGCTAAAGGAGGTCAATGAACTCTATGCCAAGAACAACATCAACCTGGAGTTTTACCCCGCGTCTATCGACCCAAGCGGCAACGTGATGGCGGAACGTGGTATCGACCGTATCCAATGGATTTCATCGCAGATCAACCCAATCGACATGATGGCTGAGGAAGACAATGAGTTCCTTCACCTACTGTGGGACCCCAATAAGTATGTGAATGTAATGCTCTATCATTTCTCCATCCCGCAGATACTCGGTATTGCGAACTTCCCCTTGTCGCCCGAGCAGTATCCTTTGGAGGGTCTTGACCTTGTGAAGTTCAGCAATCTTCAGTTCTCCGACCTCAAGACTCTGAGAGGGGTATCTATCAATAGTTCATGGTTTCAGGTACCTGATGTCGATACCTTCAAGGGATATGTGAGTGACGAACTGCTTGCACGACAGACAAGCATCGCTACGACGCTTGCACATGAACTGGGACACTTCTTCGGTCTACGCCATGTCTTCTCCGAAGGTCCCGATGGCTCATGCGTCGATACCGACTTCTGTGAAGATACTCCAAGCTACAATAAGCACAGCGGGTATGACCACATCCTCGCAGAACTTATGTCAGATGCGAAGTACAATCCCAATTTCAAGAACGAGTTCAAGTGGGAAGTCCTCTTTGAAAGAGAGTCTTGTCGTGGCGAAAAGTTCGTATCTCGCAACATAATGGACTATGCTTACAGCTACATGGATACATTCACGCCTCACCAGAAGTCACGTATGAGACACGTCTTGGACTACAGCCCATTCGTACCGGGACCCAAGAAAGCTGTCGTCTCTACCGTACGCGGGGTTCCGTTGAAACCGGAGAAGCTGCCCAACACTATCGTTATCTGTAAGGCACATGACGGTTGCCAGTTGGCACATTAAGCATACAGCATACTAACGCAAGGGGCGGTATCTATGCTTAGACACCGCCCCTTTTGCATTCTGCCCCCAAATGCCAAATAGTCTTACGACTGTTTGAGATCGAAGCTAAAGGAAACGCAGCCCCGGATGTGGTGACTTTCTATACCCATATATACGTTAAGTCCCCCTCCGACAGACACTGAGCCGTACTCATTTACGACACCGAGGCACAAAGGAATCGAGCAATCCTGCCACCTACTCGAGGGCTCCGCCCCTCCCCTTGCAGGATGTATCCCACCGCCGTATCACTCACCCTTTCCCTCCATTTACGTAGAGAAATCCCCCAGAGGCGGCAATAAACTTACCTATTACCGGACATGAAGCAGTTTTCAGGGGCGGGGAAGTAGTTTTCCATCCCTGATTATTACTTTTCAGCTCCCGAAAATTACTTTTCAGACCCTGAACACAACTTTCGGTGCGGTAGCGGCATTTTCTGTTCCGGGATCTTTATTACCGAAGATAGTGGAGATGCCGGGGCGAGTACCATTTTTTTTGGTCATCCATACCCTATACGGAGCGAAGCCCTATACCGCGCCTACTGCCCTCGCACGGAGATGAAGCCCTCCACCGCTCCCCTCGGGACATACGGCTTCGGCGAAAAGATTATGATGAAGAGCACTTTTCGAGTGACGGTAATCTGAAATATAAGTAGTATCTTTGGGCATTCTGAACAGAACATTATCTCACTTATATCTAAATTTTATCACATTTATTACTATGACTTTTCCTGAAAATTTAAAGTACACCAAGGACCACGAATGGTTGAGAGTAGAAGGCGATGTAGCCTACATCGGTATCACTGACTTCGCTCAGAAGGAACTCGGAGAGATTGTTTACGTAGACGTAGACACTGTCGGCGATACCGTAGATGCAGACTCTGCGTTCGGTTCGATCGAAGCTGTGAAGACGGTATCCGACCTTCTCACACCTGTCAGCATCGAGGTACTCGAAGTAAACGAAGCTCTTGAGGATGCTCCCGAGCTCGTCAATGAAGATCCATACGGCAAGGGCTGGATCATCAAGGCTAAGGTGCTCGATGCAGCCGGTCTCGGTGACCTACTCTCGGCAGCAGCCTATCAGGACCTGATCAAGCAATGAAGGCTATCGTAAGTATCATCATGGGGAGTACTTCGGATCTTCCCCTGATGAAAAAAGCCATGGATCTCCTCGACGAGATGCAAGTACCGTTTGAAGTACATGCTCTCTCTGCTCACCGCACACCGAGGGAAGTCGAAGAGTTTGCGACCCAAGCCGAAGGGCGAGGCATCAAGGTCATAATAGCTGCGGCAGGCATGGCGGCACACCTCTGCGGAGTGATCGCTTCGATGACCACACTTCCCGTCATCGGTGTACCCATAAGTGCATCGCTTGAGGGTATAGATGCCCTACTTGCCATCGTGCAGATGCCACCGGGGGTACCGGTAGCTACGGTAGGGATCAATGCTTCGCACAATGCAGCACTCCTCGCTGTGCAGATGCTCTCGCTCTCAGACCGTGAGCTGGCAGCTCGCTACGCGGCATACAAAGAGGCGTTGAAGGACAAGATCGTCAAGGCGAATAAGGAGCTCTCCGAGATCTCCTATACTTACAAGACAAATTGATTTCGGCACTCCCATCCTCGGGAGTCGTGAAGTCGAGAGCGTGTATCCGAACCGGGGGTTCGGGTGCACGCTCTTCGTTTTCCTTCGCCTCCGCATCGGGATATGGTAGGATCCGGGAGCGAACTTATCTCCTACTGCACATAAAGTTGTATTCGGCCACCGGTTACTGCTTTTCCGCACCTGATTACTGGTTCCCGGGGACGGAAAAGTAATCTTCAGGCACAGAAAACCACTTCACGACCGATACAAAGGAACTATGGATTACGACCCTGTCACTTTCGTTCTCGCTGTTTTGTGTACTTATCTATATTTGCGAAAAACGGGATATACTATACAAATGCATCATGGAACTACATACCGAACGACTCATACTACGCCCTTGGTACGAAGAGTCGCAAGTCTTTGCCGGGGGACAACCTGGTTTTTACAAATTGGCAACCTTATAAAATCACATCGTCGGGCAATCATATAAAAATAAAAGATTACTCGGCGATAAATTTTGTCGTATAAAAGTAAAAGAATAAATTTAAGAGGTCAGCAACTGAAAAAGGGAAGTGCTGACATAGACCCTTCCACTTCAAAATACACAGGATTATCAACCATATTAACAGCACTAAGGAAAGATGAAGATTGGACTATTTATCCCCTGTTACATCAATGCCGTATACCCCGAGGTAGGTATAGCGTGCTACAAACTATTGAAGGGACTTAACCTTGACGTGGACTATCCCTTGGATCAGACTTGCTGCGGACAGCCGATGGCAAATGCGGGCTATGAGGACGAATCAATCAAACTTGCCAAAAGGTTTGAGCAGCTCTTTGAGAAGTACGATTACATAGTGGGTCCGTCCGCAAGCTGTGTCGCTTTCGTCAAAGAGAACTACCCTCGTCTCCTCTCTAAGCATGGTCACGAGTGCAAGTCGGAGAAGCACATCTACGACATCACGGAATTCCTCCACGATGTCGTCAGACCCGATGCACTGCCTGGCAGCTTCCCCCACAAAGTGAGCGTACACAATAGTTGCCACGGAGTGAGAGAGCTCGGGCTCTCTTCGCCATCGGAGCAGACAATCCCCTACTTCAACAAGGTGCGAAACCTCCTTGAGAAGGTACAGGGTATCGAAGTCGTAGAGCCCGAACGCGTAGACGAGTGCTGCGGATTCGGGGGGATGTTCGCCGTCGAAGAGCCAGAAGTATCCGCCTGTATGGGACGCGACAAGGTGCGTGACCACATGGCTACCGGAGCTCAATACATCACGGGGGCAGACAGCTCCTGCCTCATGCATATGCAAGGCGTGATCGATCGCGAGAAGTTACCTATCCAGACTATTCACTTCCTTCAAATACTTGCCGGAGCCTTATGAGTAC